>QJVM01000205.1 GCA_003235715.1 Nitrospirota bacterium | reverse complement strand
GCTGAGGTGATGGAGGAAATGAAGGTGGACCCGAAATCCCTCAAACTCCGGGTGGGGTTCTTCGGCGCCGAACCTTGGAGCGAGAACATGCGGGAGGAGATCGAGAAGAAGCTTGGTATCGACGCCCTCGACATCTACGGTCTGAGCGAGGTCATGGGCCCCGGAGTCGCCTGTGAATGTCTGGAGGCCAAGAAAGGGCTCCATGTCTTCGAAGACTGTTTCATCCCGGAAATCATTGACCCCGTGACGTTTCAACCCGTGCCCCATGGTGAAAAGGGCGAACTCGTGTTCACGACCATCCGGAAAGAGGCCTTCCCGGTTATCCGTTACCGGACCAAAGACATTACCCGTCTTGTTACCGAACCCTGCGCCTGCGGCCGGACCTTCCATCGCATTGAACGGCTGAGCGGGAGAACAGACGACATGCTGATCATCCGGGGGGTCAACGTGTTCCCCTCCCAGGTGGAGCATGTGCTCATGGGCGTGGACGAGGTTGAACCCCATTACCAGATCGTGGTGGATCGTAAGGGAACCCTTGATATTATGGAAGTCCAGGTGGAAGTGAACGAACGGATATTCTCCGATGAGGTCAAGAAGCTCGAAAAGGTCAGCAAACGGATCGAAAAGGAGATCAAAGAGATGCTGGGGGTTTCGTGCACCGTCAAACTCGTTGAACCCAAGACGATCCAGCGCAGCGAAGGCAAGGCCAAACGGGTCATCGACAACAGAAAGCTCTGAAGAGGGGGACAGCCCATGAAGGTGGAGCAGATATCCATTTTTCTTGAGAACAAATCCGGGAGGCTGGCCGAGGTCACGGCCGTCCTGGCAGGCGCGGGAATCAATATTCGGGCCCTTTCTCTTGCCGATACTGCTGATTTCGGCATCCTCCGGGTCATCGTCAGCAACCTGGACAAGGCCAAGGAAGTCCTGAAAGCCAACGGGTTCACGGTGGGACGGACCGAGGTGGTGGCCATAGAAGTCCCGGACCGGCCCGGTGGTATCGCCGGCATTCTCAAGGTGCTGGACTCGGCTGGAATAAATGTCGAATACATGTATGCCTTCGTTCAGAAAAGTGCCGAAAATGCTATCATTATCTTTCGTTTCGACGAGGCCGAAAAAGCCATTTCCGTTCTCCAGAAAGCCGGGGTAAGAATTCTTTCAGGGGAAGAGGTATATTCGGTTTGACCCGGCCCGCATCATTGACTCTACCTGGCTCACAGGGAAATACAACAGGAGGGACGTGTCTATGAAATTCTTCAGGATTCTGACCGCCGTAATCTTCACCATCGTTGCACTCGCATCTCCGGTTCTTGCCTCCGACATGCAGGAGTATCATCCTGTCTTTGAAGCGGACAAGATCAAGGTGGGAGCCATTCTTGCCGTAACCGGGGGCGCCTCCTTCCTCGGGGCGCCGGAAGCCAAGACCATGGAGATGCTGGCCGACGAAATCAACAAGAAGGGCGGTATCAACGGCAAGTACATCGAACTGATTATCAAGGACTCGGGCGGCGACCCGCAAAAGGCCATATCGTTTGCCAAACAGTTGATCGACGAAGACAAGGTCTTTGCCATCCTCGGGCCCTCCACCAGCGGTGAAACGATGAACATCAAGAACATCGCCGAAGAGGGCAAGACCCTTCTCATCTCCTGTGCAGCCGCAGAGGTGATCGTGAATCCGGTGGCCAAGTATGTCTTTAAAACCCCGCAAAACGACAGCTTTGCCGTCCGGAAGATCTACGCCAAGATGAAGGAAATGGGAATCTCGAAGATTGGGGTCCTCGCCGGGAATACAGGCTTTGGCAAGGCCGGCAAGGCCCAGTTGGAACTGATCGCGCCGGAATTCGGGATCGATATCGCCATCGCGGAAGTGTATGACAAGGCCGCCACCGACCTTACGGCCGAAGTGACGAAGGTGAAGGCCGCCGATGTTCAGGCCGTGGTCAATTGGTCTATCGTGCCGGCCCAGTCCATCGTCGCCAAGAACATGAGACAGATTGGCATGGAGGTTCCCCTCTTCCAGAGCCATGGCTTTGGGAATATCAAGTATGTGAAGGCCGCCGGTGCTGCGGCCGAAGGCATCATCTTCCCTGCCGGAAGACTTCTGGTGGCCAACGTCCTTCCTGACGATCACCCGCAGAAGAAGGTGCTCATGGATTACAAGCGGGACTACGAATCGAAATATCAGGAAGACGCCAGCACTTTCGGGGGACACGGGTACGATGCCCTGATGATTCTTGCGAAGGCCATCGAGCAGGCGGGCCCGGATCGCGAAAAGGTCAGGGATGCCGTCGAGAACATGAAGGGTTTTGTAGGAACCGGTGGAATCTTCAATTTTTCCCCGGATAATCACGTGGGGCTTGACATTAACTCCTTTGAGATGCTGACCGTGAAGAACGGAGAGTTCGTCCTTCTCGAGAAATAGGTTTCGTTACTGGTTTTTCAGAAGGGAGTATCCAGAATTCGGGGATACTCCCTGTTTTTTGGAAGCCGTTGGCCAGAGAGGGAGGGCTCCGGCTGACCGCAACAAGACATCGGGAGGTTCGAGAAGAGTCTGGAAATGCGATCCATCGCAGAATCTTCAGTTTCTTCGGGTTATCTCTTCTGAAGACTCCGGCCTCCCGCTGTGAAAGACTTAATTAATGGAGCAAATACATAGATATTTCGGCATCCCGGTGGATTTACCCAAAGAGCGCCTATGTCAGCCATAGTCATCCTCACCATGCATATTCCGACCCGCCGGGTTTCAGAGTCAGCTTTTTGGGCGTTCGGAACACGGATGTGAAAGCATGAGCTTCGAACTCCTCTTCCAGTATGTGGTGGCCGGCGTTACCTACGGGATTATTTACGCCGTCGTGGCCATTGGATTCAACATCATCTACAACACGACCGGCATCATCAATTTTGCACAGGGCGAGTTCTTCATGCTTGGCGGCATGACCGCGGTGACGCTGAACGCCTTCATGCCCCTTCCGTTGGCCATCATGCTGGCCGTCCTCGTCACCATGGTTGTCGGGGCCCTGATTGAAATGATTTTTATCCGCTGGTTGATCAGCCCCTCTGTGCTCCGGATGATCATCATCACCATTGGCATCTCCATTCTGGTCCGCGAAGCGGCCCTGCATATCTGGGATGAAAGCGTTCATGCCCTTCCTTATTTCACGGGAAACGAAGTGACGTCCATTGCGGTTGGTCCTGTCCGTATCTCCCCGCAGGTTCTCTGGGTCATCGGAACCTGCACGGTGATGGTTCTGGCCCTGAACAGTTTCTTCAACCAGACCAGTCTCGGCCGCCAGATGCGAGCTTGTTCGGCAAATCGTGACGCGGCCCGGCTCTGCGGCATCAGCGCCAAAAACATGGTGACCCTCTCCTTCGTTCTGAGCGCCGGGATCGGGGCTCTGGCCGGTTGCGTTGTCTCGCCCATCACCTATGTTCAGTACAGCATCGGGACCGGACTGGCCATCAAGGGCTTCACCGTGGCCATCCTTGGCGGCCTTGGAAACAGTCTCGGCGCCGTGGCTGCCGGACTTATCCTGGGGCTCCTCGAATCCTTCAGCATATGGGTCATGCCGACAGCGTACAAGGATGCCATTTCCATTGCCGTTCTGCTGGTCATCCTGTTTGTCCGCCCAAGCGGGCTCTTCGGAAGTTCCGAGGCGGCAAACCTCAAGGAGTTCTGATGGTCGTCCGAAGAGTTCTGCCTACCCTGATCCTCATCGGGCTTGTGGTCCTAACAGAACAGGTCACCCGCATCACGGATACCCGGTATTATCTGACCCAACTTACCATGACCGCCTATTACGGTCTTGTGATCATGGGGCTCTGCCTGCTTATGGGGTACGCAGGACAGATCTCTCTGGGACATGCCGGCTTTTTCGCCATGGGCGGATACCTCTCGGGTCTGATGACCACGTACAATCTGGAAGCCCTCAAAGGGTCTTCGCTCGGGTCCATGCTCACCACCCTGAACCTCCTGGTTTCCCGTAAGGATCTTTACGGCGATGTGACCCTTTCTGTCCATCCGTGGGTCTCCTGTATCCTGGCGGTCGCGTTTGCCTCAGTCGTGGCCTATCTCGTGGGGGGGCCCGTTCTGAGACTGAAAGGCCACTACCTCGCCATGGCCACCCTGGGTTTTGGCATCATTGTCTACCGCGTCGTTCTCGGTTCGGCGATCTTTGGAGAAGCTGACGGGTTCTCGGACATCCCCGGCTTCGCAGTCTTTCCCGGTGTGGAGGTGAGCGGGAGGGCCTCGGTCCGGGTGGCTAACTATTACCTCGCGTGGGGGCTGCTGACGCTTACCCTGGCCGGGCTGCTGAGCCTCGTCAACTCCCGCATCGGAAGGGCCCTGAGAGCCATTCACGGGGCCGAGGATGCCGCGCGGGCCATGGGGATCAATACTCCACGATTCAAACTTCAGGTCTTTGTGTTGAGCGCGGCACTTGCAGCGCTTGCCGGAGTTCTCCTGACCCATTTCAACGGGGCCATCGGTCCTGCCCAGGCCTCGGTGATGGCCTCCGTTCGTTACGTTGCAATTGTGGCTGTGGGCGGCATGGCAAGCCTTTGGGGCACACTAACGATGGGGAGCGTTCTGAACATGCTTTCCCTCAGAGGGTATTTTGGTTCCCTTGATGACGCGGTGTTTGGGGGCATTCTCATCGTTATCATGCTCTTTGCTCCGGACGGGCTTCTGCGCGCTCATCCCCTTGCACGCATCCGAAGCCTCCTCAGAGGAACGGAAGAGGGATGACCATGGAACGGCTTCTGGAAGTCAGAAACCTGTGCCGCCGCTTTGGAGGTCTTAAAGCCGTGGAGAACGTGAGTTTCTCGGTAAAGGAAGGGCAGATCAAGGCGGTGATCGGCCCAAACGGAGCCGGCAAAACCACGCTTTTCAACCTGGTCTCCGGCTTCCTGAAACCGGATTCCGGAACCGTTCTCCTGGACAGACTGGCTGTACAGGACCTTCCGAGTTACAGCATCGCCCGAAAGGGGATGGCTCGCACCTTTCAACACATGAAGCTCTTCCCGAAAATGTCCACCCTGGAAAACGTCATGGTCGGCCGACATATCCACGGACGGGCCGGGTTTGTCCCGTCCTTCTTCAACCTTCCATGGACGTGGTCCGAAGAGCGTCGTATGCGCCGGGAAGCCCTCGACCTGATGACCCGGCTGGACATTGAAAATCTTGCCGAGACTGAGGCCACGAGCCTGGCGTATGGCCAGCAGCGGATGGTGGAGCTGTGCCGCGCCCTGGCCTGCAGTCCGCGCCTGCTTCTTCTGGATGAACCTGCGGCAGGCCTCAATATGCGCGAGACGGCGGAAATGGCCAAGATGATCAGCCGGATTCGGGATATGGGCATCACTGTGCTTCTGGTGGAACACGACATGTCCCTCGTGATGAACATTTCCGACGAGGTGGCCGTCCTCTGCTATGGTCAGAAGATTGCGGATGACGTTCCCCTGGCCGTCCAGAAGAACCCGGAAGTGGTTCGGGTTTACCTTGGAGAAGAGAATGCTCAGGATTCGTAATCTCGAGGCCGGGTACGGGGTTCTCAAAATTCTTCGCAGGATATCCCTCCACGTGAGCCCCGGAGAAATCGTGGCCATCATCGGCGCCAACGGTGCGGGCAAGACCACCCTGCTTCGAACGATCAGTGGTCTGCTCCGCAGCTCTACGGGAGAAATCCTCTTTCGTGAAACAGACATCAGGCGCGTTCCTGCAGAGAAAATTGTTTCTCTCGGATGCTCCCTGGTTCCGGAAGGCCGCCAGGTCTTTGCCACGATGACGGTCAGGGAAAACCTCCTTCTGGGAGCCTTTGTTCAGGCAAAACGCGGCCTGAGAAGCGAGATTGACGAAGACATGGAAAGGATCTTCGGCTATTTTCCCGTCCTCAGAGAGCGAGACTCCCAGCTCGCGGGGACCCTGTCAGGGGGTGAGCAGCAGATGCTCGCCATTGGCCGGGCTCTCATGGCGCGCCCTAAATTGATCATGATGGATGAGCCGTCCATGGGACTTGCCCCCCTGGTGGTACGGCATATCTTCCAGATTGTCTCCAGATTGCGGGAGGAAGGCAACACCGTGCTTCTGGTGGAACAGAACGCCCGTTCGGCGCTGGCGATCGCCGACCGCGGCTATGTGCTTGAAACGGGGCGGATCATTCTTCAGGAATCGGCGGAGGACCTCCTGGCCAACCGGGACGTGCAACGCGCCTATCTCGGCCGCGACCTTGATGCCTGAGCGGCGAACATGAACCTGCGAAACAAAGAAGGAGGGCCTTATGTACTGGGAACCTGAACGGGAATGCATGAACCGGGACGAACTGGAGCAATT
>QJVM01000003.1 GCA_003235715.1 Nitrospirota bacterium | reverse complement strand
GACCTGCGGGTCGAGGATATCGGCCGTCCGCGGTGCGGATCAGGAGAGGCTATCGTCCGAACGATGGCCAGTGGAATTTGTTCCGGTGACGTCATGCGCTGGTATATCGAAAAGAAAGCCCCACTGGTGATCGGCCACGAACCCTCGGGGATAATTATTGAGGTCGGTTCCGGTGTGACGACTGTCAGGCCGGGGGATCGGGTCTACGTCCATCACCACGCCCCCTGTCATTCATGCCCCCGCTGCGAAAGGGAGGATCACGTTCAATGCGAAACGTGGCGCGCCACAGGTATCGATCCCGGGGGTGTGGCGGAATATTTCAGGGTCCCCGCAACAAATCTTGCCCACGACACGCTCGTCCTGCCCGACCATGTGAGCTTCGAAGAGGCTGTGCTCATTGAACCCCTCGCTTGTGTCCTCAAGGCGTTAAATCGTGTCCGGTTTCGAAAGAGGGACACGGCCCTGGTCATTGGCCTGGGCATTATGGGGCAACTGCATATCTCGGCGTTAAGGCGCATGGGGGTGGACCGGGTGATTGGCGTGGACCGGGTAGACTTTCGTATGGCCAGGGCTTTGGAAGCGGGTGCGACGGACTGTATTGATGTCAGGAAGGAGGATATGGTGGAGGGGGTAAGGCGTCTGACGGAGGGGGGGATGGCCCAGCTTGTTATTGTCGGGCCGGCCAGCGTTTCGGCCATGGAGTCGGGCATCCGATGTGCCGGAGCCGGGGCGACCGTGCTTTTTTTTTCTCCGGCGTCTCCGGGCGAAAGGCTTTGCCTGGAGCCGAATACGCTTTATTTCCAGGACATCAGTCTGGTGACGAGTTATTCCTGCGGTCCTCCTCACACACGCGCGGCCCTTGAAATGATAGCGGGAGGCGGGGCGGACTGGGCCCGTCTGATCACCCACCGCTTTCCCATTGAACGAACGCCGGAGGCCTTCCGTCTGACCGCGGAGGGCCGGGACTCATTAAAGTCTGTGATCACTTTTCAGGACTGACGTGGAATTTCCATAATAGGGCTGTGGAAGAAGAGAAAGGTACATCTAAGCAGGTTTCGGGTTCCGGGGGGTCTTCGTGCGAGGTGCCGGGGGGAGCCATTCTTCCGGCCGGAGATACGCGGGGGGCTATTTTCAAATATTCAGGGGGAGGTCATTGGAGCGGTATTCCGACCGTGCCATACAAGGACGGAGGGTCCCATTGGGAAAAGATCGTTCGGCGTTCCCTTGTAGGGGCTGAAAGGGGCGACACGGGCTTCCACCTGAGATATTTCGAAATAGAAAGGGGCGGGTATAGCAGTCTGGAGCGTCACCGGCATGTGCATGTGGTCATTGGGGTCCGGGGACTTGGCGAGGTACGCATAGGTGACACAACCCATTCTCTCGGTCCTTTTGACGTGACCGTTATCGGCCCGGGCGAAACCCACCGGCTGGCGAACCGGAATGAGGAACCGTTCGGTTTCTTCTGTATTGTGGATGCGGTAAGGGACGTCCCGGTTTTGGTGGAGGGGGAGAAGGAATGAGAAAACGCGGATTCTGGAAGGGCGTTGGCTTCTGGGTATTGCTGAGCCTGGAGGGGCTTGATCTGATATGCGGAGGCACAACCTCGGCTTACGGCGCGATGGGCGGCAGATCCGCAATCCAAAAGGTCGAAAGGGGGCCAAAGGCGGAGCGGTCTACACCGCCATTTGGCGAACTCATTCTTGTTCCGGCGGGCCGATTTCTCATGGGGAGTACGGAGCAGGAGTTCCAGAGTGCATGGGAAGAATGTACAAAAAGGTATCCCGCCTGCGAAAAGAGCATCTTCGAGGCCGAGTTTCCTGAACATCTGGTCTACCTTAAGGCCTATTATATTGACCGTTATAACATCAGCAACAAGCAATACAAGGAGTGCGTGCTGGACGACGAGTGTACGCCGCCCAAAAGGACTACGGCCATCACAGACGAAAAGTTCGATGACTATCCGGTACTTTTTGTCGACTGGTATCAGGCCCAGAACTACTGTGACTGGGCAGGCGGGCGTCTCCCAACGGAGGCTGAATGGGAGAAAGCGGCCAGAGGAATAGAGGGCTTTGTCTATCCCTGGGGTGATGAAATGGAGTCGGCGGCTGCAATATGGAATCGGAGTGCGCCCGAGCCTGTTGCTAAACGGGTAGCGGGAATGTCGTCCTTCGGAGCCTACGATATGGCCGGCAACGTATGGGACTGGGTAGCAGACTGGTTCGACCCTCACTATTACGAGACATCCCCTTACTACAACCCCCCGGGCCCTGAAGAGGGTCTGCATAAAGTGTTCCGTGGAGGGTCCTGGGGGAGCGATCTGCCGGTGTTCCTCCGGTCCATGACGAGGAATCACAACAAACCCACAACCTGGAACCCCTATATCGGAATACGTTGCGCCAAGGACGTTTCAGACGGACCCTCCCCGTAAACTGGGATATCCTTCGCGTCCTGAGCCCCGCTTTCTTTAAACCCACGGATATCCCCGGGGAGGGCGCCGTGATCCAAGGGGGATGCCCGAAAGAAAGCGAAAAGCATGAGGCCGGCATGACCCGCTCCGGAGTTTCGTCCGGCCTGGGGAGCAGGCCATTCCGGAAGGTGTGGTGCCAAGGAGGAATCCCACGGGTGAAACCACTTCGTGGTACATTAATTCTGTATAAATAGATAGAACATCTGAACCTCTTGAAATCTGTAGTGCTGACCGCCGTGGGCTGAGGAGGGGCGCGTATGGTTACGGTATCAAGACACCTCGGGATCGATGTAGGTTCGGTTAGCGTCAAGGCTGTCCTCATGGATTCTCTCGGGACGATACTGGAATCCCGATACGAGCGGCATTACGGAGAGCCGCTGGCGGTCCTGAAGAGAATTCTGGAAACCCTGGGCTCGGCCGAAACGGTGAGTCTCACGGGGTCCGCGGTCATACCCATCGCCGAAAGGCTCCACGCCCAACCTGTAAACGAGACGGTGGCTCAGGCGACGGCCTGTCTCAAAAGGCTTCCCGGTATTCGAACGGTCATTGAAATGGGGGGCGAAGATTCCAAACTGATTGTGTTGAATGACGGACGGATTGCGGATTTTGCCATGAACGCCATGTGCGCAGCGGGAACCGGGTCCTTTCTTGACCAGCAGGCCGAACGACTCTGTATGACCATTGAGGATTTTTCCCGAACAGCCCTCCTTTCACGCAATCCACCGAGAATTGCAGGCCGGTGCAGCGTCTTTGCCAAGTCCGACATGATTCACCTGCAGCAGATCGCCACCCCTGTGGAGGACATTGTGGCTGGTCTTTGCTTTGCCGTGGCCCGAAACTTCCGAAGTGCCATCTGCAAGGGCAAGCGTGTGGAGGGGCCCGTGGCTTTTCAGGGTGGGGTGGCGGCCAATCAGGGCATGATCCGAGCCTTCCGTGAGATCTTTGGGGTGGAGGAGATCATCAGGCCCGAGTACTTTGCTCTTATGGGGGCCATCGGAGCGGTACTGGTGGAACTGGAACAACAGGAAAGAGGAGAACGGGACGGACTGGTCCGTTATGACGCGCGTCTTCTGGACGTTGAGCCTGTGTCCTCGTTTTCCGGCGAAGGCTATCGTCCCTTGCTGGCCGATGAGGACGAGTTCTGGAGGCGTCACCGTGTTGATGAGGCCGAGGGAGACATCATTGGCCCGAACAGGTGCAAGGTCTACCTGGGAATAGACATCGGTTCCATCAGTACCAACCTCGCGGTGATCGATGGAGATAAGAGACTTCTGTGCAAGCGGTACCTCCGCACCTCCGGGCGCCCTATCGAGGCCGTCATGACAGGCCTCAGGGAGATCGAGCAGGAAATGGGCGGACGACTGGAGGTGGCCGGTGTTGGGACGACCGGGTCCGGGCGTTACATGATTGCCGACTACGTCGGGGCCGATATCGTCAAGAACGAGATTACGGCCCAGGCGACGGCCGCGGCACACATCGACCCTCACGTCGACACCATATTCGAAATAGGGGGACAGGACTCCAAATATATCGGCCTCAAAAAGGGGGTCGTCGTGGACTTTGAGATGAACAAGGCCTGTGCCGCCGGAACGGGGTCATTTCTCGAGGAGCAGGCCGAAAAACTGTCCATCGCCATCCGGGAAGAATTTGCCGGGGAGGCTTTTGCCTCGAAAAGACCGTGTGCCTTGGGGGAACGCTGTACGGTATTCATGGAAAACAGCCTGATGAGCCGTCTTCATAAAGGCGCCGAGAAGCGCGATTTGGTGGCGGGCCTGGCTTATTCCATCGTGAAGAACTATTTGAACCGGGTCGTTGGAGAGAGAAGGATTGGTCGTAATATTTTCTTTCAGGGAGGGACCGCTTTCAACAAGTCTGTGGTAGCTGCTTTTGAATCGGTGCTCGGCCATAAAATAACCGTGCCCCCTCACCATGATGTGACAGGAGCCATTGGTATGGCCGTTATCGCGCTGAGAACCATGAGGGGGCGTGGCTATCCGCCAAGCCGCTTCAAAGGTTTCGAGTTATGGCGGCGTAAGTACGAACTGAAGTCCTTCGGATGTGGAGGGTGCGACAATGTTTGCGAGATCAACACCGTCTCCATAGAGGGAGAGGAACGTAAACTGGTTTATGGCGGGCGGTGTGAAAAGTATGAAATGAATAAGGGAAAGGGGTTGGATCTGCCCAATCTTTTCCAGGAGCGAAAACAATGGCTTGTGGCCGCACATGAAGATTATCAGGCTAAGGCCCGAGGCCCTTTCAAGGGGAGGATTGGGATTCCGAGAATCTTCTTCTTTCATGATTTTCTGCCATTGTGGGCCACGGTGCTCTGGGAGCTTGGTTTTGAGGTGCTCTTGTCCCCGGACACCAACAACCGGATCATTCACGCGGGGCTCGAGGCCGTAAGCGCGGAGACCTGTTTTCCGGTTAAGGTGGCCCACGGCCACGTGAAAGCCCTGGTGGAGACGGGAGTGGACCATACGTTTATGCCGAGCATGATCGGGCTCAATACCGAGGACGAAATGTTCTCACGGGGTGTGGCCTGTCCCTATACTCAGACAATTCCCTACCTGACCAACGTGGCGCTGGGAAAATATCCGGCGATTCGTCCCATCGTGGATCTTGGCATGGGTTACGAGGCACTGATTGAGGAACTTTATAGAGCGTTCCGACCTTACGGAATCAGGCGGCGTCGCATTCGTGAGGCCGTTAAGAGAGGGCTTGGTTCACAGAAACGGTTCACCACGAGGGTATCCGAAAGGGGGCAGCAGTTGCTGAAGGGCCTTACCGAGCGCGCCATGGTCATTACGGGGCGCGCCTACAATGCCTTTGATTCTGCTCTGAATCTGAATATTCCCAAGAAACTGATGGACCTCGGGGTGCTGCCGATCCCCATGGATTTTCTGCCGCTCGAGGATGCGGATATCCGTGACGAGTGGGCCGGCATGTACTGGAGGTCGGGACAACGGTTGCTTCAGGCCGCACGAATCGTCAGGGAGACTCCCAAGCTTTTTTCTATTTTCATTACCAATTTTTCCTGTGGTCCGGATTCCTTCGTACTCAAGTTTTTCAAGGAGAAACTGGCCGGTAAACCCTTTCTCCAGCTCGAGATCGATGAACACTCGGCGGATGCAGGGGCCATGACCCGCTGCGAGGCCTTCATGGACAGCCTGGACAACCTCGACAGTCTTGTGTTCGAGAGGCCGCAAACCATCAAGCGGAAACCGTCCGGTTCGCAGTTGAAGGGAAGAACCATTTTTATCCCCAGGATGTGTGATCATTCCCTGGCCTTAGGGGCCGCCTTTCGTTCCTGCGGCATGGAAGCGGAATGTCTTCCGCTTTCGGATACGGCCACCACGGAGACGGGTCGCAAGTATGTGTCAGGAAAGGAGTGCTACCCCTGTACCGTGACAACAGGAGACATGGTCAAGAAGGTCATGGCCCCCGACTTCGATCCGGCCCGTTCGGCATTTCTGATGCCGTCGGGTATTGGCCCCTGCCGGTTCGGCCAGTACAACGCCTATCACCGGATGGTCCTGGATGAACTGGGGTTCCGAGAGGTTCCCATTTTTGCCCCGGTTCAGGAGGCCGGTTTTTACAGGGAACTGGGTTTTGTGGGTCGGGACTTTGTGAAAAGGGTGATATCCGGCGTGGTCGCCACGGACCTCCTGATAAAATGTCTGCACGAAATCCGACCCTATGAGCGGTGTGCCGGAGAGACCAATGCGGTATATGAAAAAGCATTGGCGGGCCTGACCGCGCGTCTGACCGCGGGCGACGAGGATATCGACGGGTTTCTCTCGCGGGTTGCCAGGGAATTCGAAGCGATTCCAAGGTTTAAGGAGCGAAAACCCCTCATCGGGGTGGTGGGGGAGATTTACGTCCGTTCGAACCGATACACCAATGAGG
>QJVM01000156.1 GCA_003235715.1 Nitrospirota bacterium | reverse complement strand
GTGGAAACCTGGTCACTGATCTCCTGGCTCACTTACGGTCTTTATCTTCATCTCAGGGTTACTATGGGATGGCGGGGAAAACGGGCCGCCTGGCTGGCCATTGTTTCCCTTCTGGGCATCGTGGTCCTGTTTTTCGGGTTAGGGTTTGTGTCCAATCTGCACACCACGATATTCTAGGACGATGAAAATTCCTCGGACTCTTCTGGTGGCGTTATTCTTCTGCCTGGCCATGCAGGGATGCATTCAATCCGGAAAAGACGTGACCCCGGAGGTCCTGGGTACGGTCAAGCGCTACAACGGCCTTCTGAGGCGGGCATACCTCGAAGCGAATATTTCCCTCCTGGGTCCGGTAGCAACCCAGAATCAGATTGACAAGGTTTATCCCGTTATCCAGGCACTGAGGTCACAGAACAGTTCGATGATTGCAGAGCAGAAATCCTTCGGGGTCCTCCAGGTCCAGGCCGAATCCGGTACCGCGATGGTCCGGACCGAGGAACAGTGGGAATACTGGTGGCAGGATAAGGACACCGGTGTCATCACCAAGGACAAGGCAGAAGTGAACTACCGCATAGCCTACCGACTCGTACACGAAGGCCGTTCGTGGAAAGTCGACTCCATCGAAGCCGTTCCTGACTGACCATCACACCGACGCATGCAGCTCGGCTCCTCCGACCCTGACCTCGGGCGCTTCCCGGGGAGTATTCGGCTTCGGAAACCACCCTTATTGGTCTTTAGGAAGTATTCCCCTAGAAATTAGGAAATTCTCCTAATTGTTGCCCTCCCCCCCTGTTGCTACGCTGGTTCCAAGGGGTTTCTGGATACCAAAACCACGGGAAGAGGGGTGCCGGAGGACATGAGAAATCTAACTTTGGCAGGCGGCCTGATCATGATTCTGTGGGCAGGGATAGTCCCGGTTGCGGAAGCAGGAACTGGAGGACGGATAGACCGGGAAGTCCTTGTGAAGTTCAACGAGGAATTCCCATCGCAGCAGGCTCGTGGCAGCCACCGGCAGATGGGAGTTACGGATGTGAAGAGACTCAGGTACCGGAATCTGGACCGCGTTCGGGTTCCCGGGCATCTTACCCTGAAGCAGACCCTCGAGCGGTATCAGGCCGACCCGAGGGTGGAATACGCCGAACCCAACTACATTATGGATTTATATGGAGTCCCCGACGACCCCGCTTTCGACCCCTATCAATGGAACATGAGGAACACAGGTCAGGTTGTCATGGGGACCACCGGCATCCCCCATTGTGATATCGATGCCCCCCCTGCCTGGGACGTGTCAACGGGCAGCCCGGATGTAGTCATCGCTGTCATCGACACCGGTGTCGACTATACCCATCCCGACCTCTCCGGGAACATCTGGGTGAACCCCCTGGAGGTGCCGGGCAACGGCGTGGACGATGACCTGAACGGGTACGTAGATGACGTGCACGGCATTGATATCTATAACGACGATTCAGACCCCATGGATGACAACGGACACGGGACTCATGTGGCGGGGATCATTGGCGCCCGAGGCAACGACGGCACCGGGGTGGCCGGGATTGCCTGGAACGTGAAGATCATGGTCTGCAAGTTCACCGACGCGCTTGGCCAGGGGACGCTGGCCGACGTCACCGAGTGCCTCGACTATGTGCGTGCGATGAAGAACCGGGGCGTGAACGTGGTCGCCACCAGCAACAGCTATGGCCTTCTCCTCACAGAACCCCTTCAGACGCTCCACGAGGCCATCCAGGACCAGCAGGATATCCTGTTTGTGGCTGCGGCCGGAAACAACGCGTATGACGGGATGGGCGAGTTTCACAACTATCCCTCAGATTATTCCCTGCCCAATATTATTTCGGTGTCATCTTCGGACAACCGGGACCGGCTGGCGGGAATTTCCAATTACGGTCACGACGTCCATATCTCCGCACCCGGGGTTGGAATCTACAGCTCCTTCTCCGGAAAGGACTACTACGGCAACCCGCTGAATTACAAGACGATGAGCGGAACGTCGATGGCGGCGCCTCATGTGGCCGGTGTGGCGGCCCTGGTCGCCGGGGCCCTTCCAGAAGTTCCCTGGTGGGAGATTCGGAACCTGATCCTTGCAGGCGCGGAGGAAGTCCCCGCGCTGGCCGGCTTGACGGCCACAGGCAGACGTCTGAGCGCCTTTGGGGCGCTGAGCTGCACCGCACGCCCCGTATTGGCGCCCTGGCAGGTTTCTACCGTGAACGGGAACGACGCTTCCGGCATCCCCGTCGTCCTCTCCGCTCTGAGTACAACCTGTGCCGAGGCTCTCGGCCCTGTGAATGTCACGGTATCCAATGGGGATGTCGTGGAACCTCTGGACGACGGAATCTGGCCGGACGTCATGGCGGGTGATGGTATATTCACAGCGGAATGGACTCCCTCCACACCTTTTTGTACCATGACCTTCTCCTCGCCCGCCGGAGAACATACGGTTTCGGGACGCGATCCCGCCTTCCTCGTGAGTGCCGAATATTTAGAGTCAGGCCGGAACCTGGTCGTTCACGTGCGGACGTGTACGGATATGTTCCTTCCCCCGGTAGTCGAGGGTTACGGGGAGATGTCCTGGGACCCGGTAACAGGGTTGTGGGTTTTTGACAGCGGTAAGCAGAAGCCCAAGGATTTCCCGGTTACGGTTACGGTCAGGCATGACACCGGCACCATAACCGGGCCTGTTGTCTTTGTTTCAAGAAAGTAAGCCCCTTGGGACATAGGTTTTCAGGTGAACCGGGAAGTCCAGGCAACGGACTCCGGTCCGGCTGACGCGTGGTCCCTTCGCAACCCGCAGGGCGCGGATCGCCAAAGTTCCTTTGCACAAGTGCAAGACCCATTTGCACATGTGCAAAGAGCCCCCTTCCTAAACTTATAAATATCAGATAGTTATATGTGGCACCGGACGTGCTCCCTGTCCGGAAGCAATGCTTCATTGATTCTGGACAGGGGGTTTCATGAGAACGATCTCGCTACTATCCCGTCTTGCCTGTCTTGCCATCCTTTCTGTTCTTACGCCGCTTGACCTCTCAGAGGGTCGCTCATCCACTCCGGACTGCACAGGCCCTGACTCCAACGACTCGGCCGAATACCTTTCGGACTGTGATTTGGCCTTCCTTACGATGGAAGAGGGGCAATCCGCGGCGGCAAACGGGCTTATTGTGAAGTTTCGCGACACTGCGGGTGAGGAGATCCGTCGGAAAACTCACGCCAGAAACGGGGCAAAGATACGGAAGAAAATCCGTATGACGAACATGGAGGTTGTGGAGCCTCCGGGCGGAACATTACTTCGGGATGCGGCCGCACGCTATGCAGCAGAACCCGAAGTTGAATATGCGGAGCCCAACTACCGGCTCAAGGTGTATGGCGTTCCCAATGATGGCGATTTCGCGCGGCAATGGAATATGCAGAACACCGGCCAGGTGGTCATGGGACGAGTCGGGCAAGCAGAAGCCGATATCCAGGCTGTTTCGGCCTGGGACCTTACTACGGGTACCCATGACGTTGTCGTCGCCATAATTGATACCGGTGTGGACTACACCCACCCCGACCTCATGGAAAACATGTGGAAGAATCCGGGCGAGATTCCGGGTAATGGCCTGGACGATGACGGAAACGGGTATGTGGACGACGTGTACGGGATCGATGTTCAGAACCACGACGGGGATCCCTTGGACGATAATGGGCACGGGACCCACATTGCGGGGATCATTGGCGCAAAAGGAAACAATGGTCAGGGCGTCACGGGTGTTGCATGGGACGTGAAGATTATGGCCTGCAAGTTCGCTGACGCCCTAGGCCAAGGGGACCTTGCGGATGCCATAGAATGTCTTGACTATATCCGGATGATGAGAAACAGGGGCGTGAATGTGGTTGCAACGAACAACAGTTACGGTCTTCTTCTTACGGAACCCCTCCTATCGCTAGAGGATGCCATTATCGCTCAGAACGAGATCCTGTTCGTGGCCGCAGCGGGCAACAATGCCTATGACGGCATGGGCGCCTTTCACAATTATCCTTCGGACTATTCTCTGCCAAACATCGTGTCCGTGGCGGCTACGGACAACCGGGACCTTATTTCCGGGACATCGAACTATGGCCACGATGTTCACATCGGGGCTCCGGGGGTCGGCATCTGGAGTACCTTCTCTGGAAGGGCTTATAACGGGACGCCGATCTACTATAAAGCCATGACGGGAACGTCCATGGCGGCCCCCCATGTTGCTGGGGCACTTGCACTGATTAACAGCTATCAGCCTGATCTGGAATGGTGGCAAATCAGAAACCGCGTTCTCTCCTCGGGTGAGAATGTTCCGGCGCTAGCCGGATTGACTGCAACCGGCAAACGTCTGAACGTCTATAGGGCTCTGGAGTGTGCGGACCAATCCGTGCTCGTTCCATGGAAAGCCTCCATAGAAAACACGACTGCTGCGCTCGGTGTTCCGGCTGTTCTGTCGGCGCTTAGCGTGAATTGTGACGCTCCCGTCGGACCGGTAAAGGTGACCACTTCAAGCGGGGAAACAGTTCAACTCTTTGATAACGGTCTGTACCCGGATGCTTTGGCAGGAGATGGCCTGTTTTCGGCTGAATGGGTTCCAACCTCGATTTACTCAAGTCTTGCCTTTGAGTCCCCGGCCGGTTCCGCAGAAGTGCTTGGGCGGTATCCGCTTATCCAGGATGCGGACGTTCCGTCGGCCATGATGTTTCGGGATTATACGGTGCAGCTCGCTGTGGAAGGAGGCCAGGTCCCCTATTTCTGGACCGTTGCGGAAGGACAGCTCCCGGATGGATTGCAGCTGGACCCCTGGACGGGCGCTATATACGGTGTGCCGCTGAACTCGGGGTCCACCTTCTCTGTCCGGGTTCAGGACCGGAGCGGGCACTCCAGCGTGGCTAGTTTGTCGATTCCTGTAAAGGTTCTAGAGGTTCTGTACGCTGGCTATGATGAAAAGGACAAGACCCTTCACGTTGAGGTTGATGCCTGCCGGGGTGCCAATGACCTACCGTTCGTCGACGGATACGGCCCTATGAGATACGACGCCGGGTCCGGATTTTGGCGTATGGAGACAGACAAGATCAGCAAGAAGGAATGGCCGGAGGGAATAACCGTTTACAGCGACCTGGGTGTATCGGCTGCTCCGGTCATGTTTGTTTCCAGAAAATAGTCTTTGTTATACACGGTCTGCGCCAGGCTCCCAGGCTCCTTTGGCCGCATACGGTCAACAGGGCCTATGGTATTCGGGCCGTGTGAGCGGTCTGGCCCGCCAGGTGGCAAAAAACTTTCCGAAGCCCAGGGGAAGAGACGCCTCCCTGAATGATTGTTGTACCCCCCCGGATTCACGACCCGCTATAATAACGACAAAATTTTCTGATAGAAGCCTCCGTATCGCCCCGCAGTAGTGGGCAAGAGGAGGAGTTGTGCCTGTCCGACCTGAACGGATTCGCGGTAGGACGACCTTGCAATATCAACAACCGCATGCTCGAGCCAGTTGAACATTCTTCCGAAGCCCGTTACAGGGACCTCTTCGAAAATGCGATCGACCCCATTTTTGTTGTCGGTCCGGATTTGAACTATTTGGATGCAAACCGTCGAGCGACCGAAGTTTTCGGTTTCACTAAAGAGGAATTCCTGAACATGAGAATTCTCGATTTGATACCTCCCGAACAGGTAATTGCCTCGAAAGGAGCTTTCTCGGAACTTCGCGAAAAAGGATACTACGAAAACTTTGTAGGCAAGATGCGGTGCCGGGACGGGACTTTCCGAGACATTGAGGTGAGTTCGTCCGCAATCGTCGAAGACGGCAGAATCATTGGTTCCACAGATATTGTCCGAGATATTACGGAACGAAAGAGGTCAGAAGACGCTCTGCGCGAGAGCGAAATTCGTGCCCGGCTCCTCTTTGAATACAACCCCGATGCAGCGGTATTGTTTGACAGCAGAGATGCAACCATAATTGATACGAACGCGCCGGCCAACCGACTTTTCATGAGGGACCGTTACGACGTTTTGGGAAAGCCCTTCGGGGCCCTTCTTGAGAACGACTCGCTTGATTGTATTGCGGGTATCCTTGGCGTGACGGTTTTTGAGAGCGATACCTTCAGCGACGTGGAGCGGACACTCACAAGGGTGGACGGGAGCGAAGTGGTGGTCCGGATACATGGTGGGCGCCTGAAAGTGAGGGGGACAGAGGAGGTTTATTGTGTCTTCAAGGATGTCACCAACGAAGTTCAACTACGGGAGATGTGGAGCAACAGTCTCAAACATTTAATCCAGTCTGAGAAACTTTCCTTCATTGGAACACTGGTCTCCGGGTTTGCTCACGATATCAACAACCCGAACCAGCTTATCTCGGGAAACGTGGAGATTCTT
>QJVM01000086.1 GCA_003235715.1 Nitrospirota bacterium | reverse complement strand
AGTTCCCTGTTTGCCATGAACGAACATCTCGAGAGAATCGCGCGGATCGTTCGCCGGCTGGGAGATTTCGCTCGAACC
Source organism: Nitrospirota bacterium (assembly GCA_003235715.1). Taxonomy (GTDB): domain Bacteria; phylum Nitrospirota; class Thermodesulfovibrionia; order SZUA-242; family SZUA-242; genus SZUA-242. The sequence goes on along the minus strand of QJVM01000086.1, from coordinate 20,785 downwards.
TCCTCCTCGGAGAAGACAGATACGAACATCTCCGAGGTGCTTGAGCGCACAGTCACACTCCTGAAATACGACAAGCGAACGCGAAATATCAGGATCAATGAAAACTTTGAGAAGAATATTCCACCGATTCGTGTCAATCCCGACCAGCTGCAACAGGTTTTTCTGAATCTCATGCTCAATGCCCTAGATGCCATGGAACAAGGGGGTGAACTCACGATCCAGACGCGACGGAAGGACCACCAGGTGGAGATCACGTTTGCCGACTCGGGTTCCGGAATCGAGCCTTCGGTAATGGACCGTATCTTTGACCCTTTCTTCACGACCAAACCTCTCGGCAAAGGAACAGGGCTCGGACTCAGCATTTGTTATGGTATTATCAACGACCATAATGGCACCATCCACGTCCGGAGCAAGCAGGGACAAGGTGCCACGTTTATCATCAGGCTGCCCTGTTCTTCCGACGGCTATCATCCGGAGGAACCGGACGCACATGACCGTCCGGACCCTCATTAGACCATGGCCAGAAAACTTCTGATTGTCGAAGACGAGACGACCCTGCGCGAATCCCTATCAAGGGTTTTCCTCCGGGAAGGGTATGACGTCATGGGCGTGGGGAGTGCCGAGGCGGCTCTGGAAATCCTGGCCGGGGATGTCTTTGATCTCATGATTACGGACATTATCCTGACCGGGATTGACGGAATCGAGCTCCTGAGGCGGGCCAAGGAACGATATCCGGATCTGCTGGTCGTTATCATGACGGCCTACGCCTCCGTAGAGACGGCCGTGAATGCGCTTCGCTGCGGTGCATACGACTATGTCATGAAGCCCGTCATTCACGAAGAGATCAAGCGAATCGTATCAAACGCTCTCACACAGTCCTCGCTTCGCAGCGAAAATGCGCTCCTGCGACGACAGATCGAAAAGACCTACAACTTTTCGAATATCGTCGGTGAGAGTCGGGCCATTAAGGACGTGGTCGAAGAGATTCGCCGGATTGCCGACGCCCGGACCAGTGTCCTTTTTACAGGCGAAACCGGCACAGGAAAGGAACTCTTTGCACGGGCCACCCACCACGCCAGTCGGCCGGATGGTCCCTTTGTTCCCATCAACTGCAGCGCCATTCCTGAACACCTCCTTGAATCCGAACTCTTTGGATACGTGAAGGGCGCCTTTACAGGGGCCGTGGGCTCCAAGAAGGGCCTGTTCGACGAGGCGGATGAAGGGTCTCTCTTTCTCGACGAGATTGGCGACATCAGTTTTGCCCTTCAGGCCAAGCTGCTCCGGGTACTTGAAGACCAGGAAGTTCGTCCTCTGGGTGGGACCCAGTCCCGGAAGGTCAATGTACGGATCCTGGCGGCCACCAATACGGATATCGAGAAGGCCGTGGAGGACGGGCGGTTCCGGCAGGACCTGTATTACCGGATCAATGTGATTACAATCCCCCTGCCGCCCCTGCGCGAGCGGGAGGGAGACGTTGAACTCCTGGCCCGGCACTTTATTGGAAAATTTGCCACGGACATGGCAAAGCCGGTAAAGGACGTCTCGCCCGAAGCATGCGGCGTGCTCAGCGCCTATTCCTGGCCGGGGAACGTTCGAGAGCTCTTGAATGTCGTGGAACGGGCAGTCTTGATCGCCAGCGGGGATACCATCCTTCCGGAACACCTTCCAAGCGGAGTGTTCCGACGTAACACATTCGTCAGGAACGCCCTGCAGGAGAGGCTGTCCATCGACGATTACACTAAACTTTTCATCCTTGAGCATCAGGACCGATGCAGCGAACAGCAACTGGCGGATTTTCTGGGGATCACCCGAAAGACCCTTTGGGAAAAGAGAAAAAAATGGAATATTCGCCGCGCAGGAACCCCGGATATCCTCGTGTAACACCCTGCATATCGGATTACAAAAGGTTACATCGGCGTCTGCTGTCCCACGCAGTATATCCCTCCCACCGCCTTGCCGGGATGTTATGAGCTACATGAATTTTTCCCTTTAACCCTTTATTTATTAAAGCTTTTGTTCCCAACTGGACCCTTCTAAGCTTCTGGCCGCACCCCTTCCCGCAGACGTCACGGAGACTGGCACAACGGTTGCTTTTCCTCCACGAACACTATGGTTAAGGAAGAAAAGGAAATAAGGGAAATCATCGAATTTCTCGAAAAAACACCACCTTTCAGCAAACTGGACCGGGAAGCCGTTGAGTCCACCGCCCGCCGCATATCCATTGAATTCTACCCGAGCGGGCTTTCCGTTCTCCGCCAGAACGGCCCCCCCTGCCAGGGGTTACACCTCATCAAGCGGGGGGAGGTAAAGGTGTTTGTTCAGGAGAAACAGGGAGACGAAATTCTCATAGACTACCGAAGCGACGGAGAATCATTCGGATTTGTGTCACTTCTGAGCGGCGACAAGTCACGGGCAAATGTCGTCGCCCTCCAGGATACGGTCTGTTACGTTCTGCCCAAGGAAGACCTCCTGGACCTCCTCAACCGCAAGGCCCGGTTACGGGATTTCTTCATGCGGTCCTTCTTCTGGAACTTCATTGACAAGACGTATGACGAAATGAAAAGCCGAAGCTTTCCCTTTGGGGAAGGGGACAAACTGCTCTTCACCACGGCTGTGCGCGAACTCGTCTCACGAAGTGTGGTAACGGCGCCGGCCACCATCAGGGTCAGAGAGGCTGCGGGAATCATGGCCCAGCACCATATCAGCTCGTTGGTGCTGGTTGACGAAGACGATGTTCCGGCCGGGATTGTCACAGACCAGGATCTCAGGGAAAAGGTGGTTGCGCGGGGACTGGACTTCGAAAATCCGGTATCGTCGATCATGAGCCCTCCCCTCATCAGGGTGGACGGGGGCGAACCCTCCTTTGAAGCTCTCCTCCGGATGATCCGCTACAACGTCCATCACCTTTTGGTCATTGAGGGAGGAAGCCTCACCGGCGTGGTCACCAACCACGACTTCATGATGTTGCAGGGCACCTCCCCGCTCTCCATTGTAAAGAGCATCAAAGCCCAGGCCACCATGGACGGCCTCCACCCAATGGGTGAAAGGATTCACCGGATCATGGCCATGCTCGTTCGTAATGGCGTAAAGGCCCGCCAGGTGACCCGCCTGATCACGGAGTTGGGAGACCAACTCGTGGAACGCCTTGCCGAACTGATCATTCGGGATATCGGCCCGCCGCCAGCCCCCCTGGGGTTAGCCCTTTACGGCAGCGAGGGCCGCAAGGAGCAGACCTTCAAGGCACCCATCGACTGCCTTGTCCTGGCCGGAGATCCCGAGACCCGTGGGCTCAACCCCAATGTCAGAGCCTATCTTGATCGTTTCATCTCCAGATTGAGACAGGACATGACGGCCTGCGGACTCCCGCTCTTTGCGCATCATCCATTGACAGGGGGGTTGCCGTACGATACTCCGACCCGCTGGGAAGAACGCTTCCGTGCCGGGCTCCGACGCGGAGAGGTTCAGGAGGCCGGAAAGCTGCTTGACCTGCGTCATCTCTGGGGAGTGGAGCGCCTCACCGTGAGCCTTGCGGAAAGACTGCGCAAAACGGTGAGGGAAGAACCGGAGGTCTTCTCAACTCTTCTGAGAGGTCCATTATCGTGTCGGACAAACCGCGGCTTCCTCCGCCAGTTGATTGGAGGCTGGCCCGGCGAGGAGGACGGTAAGCTTCACATCAAGGAGAGGGCCTTGAAACCCATTGTCGAGGGGGTACGGCTCCTGGCTGTTCTGCAGGACATCCAGGCCACCCAGACCACGGAACGAATTCATCGGCTGGCCGGGGAATACAAGCCCCATGAGAAATTGATGCAGGATCTTGGGCTCGTATATGAATTTCTGATGCAGCTTCGCATTGAGGAACAGGTCAACGAGATGGACGCTCGAAATCCCGCTGATGACGTCATTCACGTGGAACGTCTGACCCAACTCGAACAGAAGACGCTGAGGGAAGCCTTCACGGTCATCGAACGTTTTCAGGACCTGTTAAAGGGACACGTTGCAGACTCTCCGGCCATCATGCGAGGGGCGGTCTGATGATCATCCCGGAAGTCATGGAATTCCTGAGGGGGACGCCTCCTTTTCAGTTTCTGGCAGACGAGGCCCTCCAACAAATTGCCTTATCTCTTTCGATGGAGTTTTATCCCAAGGACTCGATCATCCTCCGCCAGGACAGCAAGCCGAACGCCTACCTGCGGATCATCAAGAAGGGTGCCGTCAAGGTACTCATTCAGTCCGAGCAGGGAGAAGAGGTGCTGGTGGACTATCGCGGTGAGCGTGACACCTTCGGCCTGTGGTCTCTCATTGGAACCGACCGTCAGCGGACGACCGTGGTGGCTGTTGAGGATACGATCTGCTATCTCCTGAATCGCGAGAAAGTTCTCGAACTTCTTGATACGAGTGCGCCCTTTACAGAGTTTTTCCTGAAATCCCATCTGTCGCGATATTTGGACCGGACATACAGCGAAATGCTCTCCAAAAGCATGTTTTTTGGGGGCACTGATCGACTTCTTTTTGCTTCCCAGGTCGGGGACGTGGCCACGCGGGAAATTGTGTCTGCTCCCGAGACCGTTTCGATCCAGAACGCGGCGGCCATCATGGCCGAGGAACGGGTCAGTTCCCTCATCATTCTTGATTCGGCCGGCCATCCGTCCGGAATCCTCACGGACCGGGATCTTCGGGAAAAGGTGGTGGCGCGCGGAAAGGACGTTCGACTGCCAGTGGAACACGTGATGAGCTCACCGCTCATCACAGTGGAATCCCGTGATTACTGTTTCGATGCCGTTCTCAAGATGATTCGGAGCAATATCCACCATATTGTGGTCCTGCGTGAGGGGCAGGTCCACGGCGTTCTAACGAACCATGACCTGATGATGCTTCAGGGGGCCTCACCGCTGACGTTTGCCAAGGATATCGAGAGTCAACAGACCATCGACGGATTGATGCCGGTTTCGAACCGGGTGAACAAGGTAATCGGTCTGCTTCTCAAGGAAGGAGCAAAGGCCAGCAACATCACCCGCATCATTTCAGAACTGAATGATCGCATCGTGACCAAGGTCCTGAGTATCGCCGAGAAGGAACACGGCCCGGCCCCCCTTCCGTATTGCTGGTTCGTCTTCGGTAGCGAAGGCCGGAAGGAACAGACCTTTCGTACGGATCAGGACAATGCCATCATCTATGCCGATCCGGCCTCCGAAGCCGAAGCGCGTGCGGCTCGCGAGTACTTTGGTCCTTTCGCCTCCTTTGTGAAGGACGCCCTTTTGCGCTGCGGTTTCGCGTCGTGTCCGGGCAACTACATGGCCAGCAACCCCCAGTGGTGCCAGCCCTACGAAACCTGGGCCAGATACTTCACCCAGTGGATTCATACCCCTACCCCCGAGGCCGTCCTGGCCTCGGCCATCTTCTTTGATTTCAGACCGGTCTACGGTGAGACGGGTTTGGCTTCGCGACTCCGCTCCCATCTTACGGCCAGCGTTAAGACCCAGGACATGTTTCTCGCCTTCATGGCCCGAATGACGGTTCAAACAAGGCCCCCCCTCGGTTTCTTCAGAACCTTTGTGGTGGAAAAGGGTGGGGAACACAAGAATGAATTCAACCTGAAATTCAGATGCATCGCGCCTCTCGTGGATATCCTTCGGCTGGCCAGCCTGGAAACGGGCATTGAGGAAACCTCCACCCTTGATCGCCTTGACGCACTCCGGGGAAAGCACCGCCTCGTGAACGAATACGGCGACGAAATCCGTCACGCCTTTGAGTTCGTTTCCCTGCTTCGCATCCATCACCAGCTGGAACAGATCGAGGAAGGCATAGATCCGGACAACTTCATCAACCCGGACAGTCTCAGCCATCTGGAAAGAAACACGCTCAAGGAATCGTGCCAGTTGATATCCCAGGTTCAGGATTCTATCCAGAACCAATACGGACCCGCTATACGGATTTGATATGACGACGGTGACCATGCCCGAAGAAAAGGGATTCATCAACAGACTCTTCAGGGGAGCTGGAAGAGCAAAGGCGCCGGCCTTTCGGCGGGACACTGACGTCGCAGAGGTGGAGTTCGTGGTGATCGACACGGAACTGACAGGGCTCAGGCCTCGAACCGATTCGGTCCTGTCGGTAGGGGCCATCCATATGACCGGAACCCGCATCGAACTGGGTCAGTCTTTCTACCGGGTCGTCAGGCCGAGAGGCGAAGTTCCGGGAACCAGCGTGGTCATTCATGGAATCACCCCCACGGAAGCTGACGCAGCCCCGTCTTTTGAGGTTCTGCTGCCGGAATTCCTGGCCTTCTGTGAGGGCCGCGTCATTGTGGGATATTGCGTGAATATTGACATGGTCTTCCTGAACGGGGAGTTCCGCAGACTCGGACGACGACGGCTCCGTAACCCGGTTATCGATACGCTCAAGTTGTACACCTGGATCCGCAGAAAGCAAAGGGATGCCTGCGCCTTTGACAATGGATGCGGGGAAGACATGGGATTAACGGAACTGGCGGAGAAATTCGGGATTCCGACGGCTCACATGCACAATGCTCTAAGTGACGCCTATATCACTGCGCAGATATTTCAGCAACTCCTCGCGTTGGCGTCGGGATACGGGATTCATCGCGTGGAAGACCTTCTTCTCGTGGCCCGGCCGGACTGAGGAGAGACGCCTGGTAAAGGAGGTGGTGACTAGGGGAGGTGAAAGTAATAAGGATGGAGTTGCGCGGCTGCGCATCGGTTTGAAGATTGAATACTCCGGGCGCACCGGGTTGGGGGGCCTTGCCCGCCCGCAGAAAACACATTATTTGAAGGGAGAACGCAAATGGCTGACAAGGAAAAACTACAAGCGTACTGGAAAGAGAACTTGGTGTACATCGTGGTTCTGCTTTCGATCTGGTTTGCCGTGAGCTACCTGTTCGGAATTCTCATGGCTGATGTAATGGATCCGATCCGGGTCGGAGGGTTTCCTCTGGGCTTCTGGTTTGCCAACCAGGGTTCCGAGATTATCTTTGTGATCCTGATTTTCGTCTATGTGAAGCTGATGAACAATCTGGACCGCAAGTATGACGTTCATGAGCCATAAGGTCTGCAGGGCAAGAATGGTTAGTCGGATTGGCCCCGGAGCGACCGCAAGTCGCCGGAAAAGGCCTTCCGGAGTTGAGCAGAATAAAAATAATTAAGGAGGAGAATTAAATGAGTATTCTCGCTTGGACTTGGATTATCGTGGGTTTTTCATTTGCCCTGTATATCGGCGTCGCCATCTGGGCGAAAGCCAAGACCACCGGTGACTTCTACGTTGCAGCCAAACAGGTGCACCCCGTGCTGAACGGGATGGCCACGGGTGCCGACTGGATGTCGGCCGCGTCCTTCATCTCGATGGCCGGACTTATTGCGTTTCTCGGGCGTGACGGGGCCATGTACCTCATGGGGTGGACGGGTGGTTATGTGCTCCTGGCCCTTCTCCTGGCTCCCTACCTGAGAAAGTACGGGAAGTACACGGTCCCCATGTTCGTGGGTGAACGGTACTATTCCCAGTCGGCCCGCGTGGTGGCCGTCATCTGCGCCATCTTTGTGTCCTTCACTTACGTGGCCGGCCAGATGCGCGGCGTGGGCGTGGTGTTCTCGCGATTCCTCCAGACAGACATCAACACGGGCGTTATGATCGGCATGGCCATTGTGTTCTTCTATGCCGTGCTCGGAGGAATGAAGGGTATCACCTACACCCAGGTGGCTCAGTATTGCGTGCTCATTACCGCTTATCTCATCCCAGCCATCTTTATCTCTGTAATGTTCACGGGGAACCCCATCCCGCAGATCGGCTACGGAAGCCAGGTTAGTGAGAGCGGGGCTCAGCTCCTGGGGGCAAACGGATATGTTCTCGATATTTTGGACAAGCTACATACCGATCTTGGGTTTGCGGAATATACGCACCGCGGCGCCAAGAGTACCATTGACGTCTTCATGATCACCCTCGCCCTGATGGTGGGAACGGCCGGTCTGCCCCACATCATCATCCGGTTCTTTACGGTGCCCAAGATCAGGGACGCCCGTGCCTCGGCCGGCTGGGCCCTTCTCTTCATCGCCATTCTCTATACCACCGCTCCGGCCGTGGCGGCTTTTGCCAAGACCAACTTCATCCAGAGCGTCAACGGGGTGGCCTATGAGGATGCGCCGTCCTGGTTCAAGAACTGGGAACAGACCAAGCTCGTCGGCTTCGAGGATAAAAACGGCGATGGAATCATGACGTACGCCAAAGACCCCGCCGTCAATGAGATCAAGGTGGACCGCGATATCATGGTGCTGGCCAACCCCGAGATCGCCAAGCTTCCGAACTGGGTGGTTGCCCTGGTGGCGGCCGGAGGTCTGGCGGCGGCGCTTTCCACGGCGGCCGGCCTTCTCCTGGTGATCGCCTCCGCAGTCTCGCACGACCTCATGAAGAACGTGATCTCCAAGGATATGAGTGAGAAGACGGAACTCGTCTGGGCCCGTGTCGCGGCCGGCGTGGCCGTCGTGATCGCCGGGTACTTTGGCATCAACCCTCCGGGTTTCGTGGCACAGGTGGTGGCCTTTGCCTTCGGTCTGGCCGCGTCATCCTTCTTCCCCGTGATCATCCTCGGGGTGTTCTGGAGACGGGCCAACAAGGAAGGGGCCATGCTGGGCATGATCAGCGGCATTACCTTTACCGCAGCCTACATTATTTACTTCAAATTCGTGAACCCGTCCGGTAACACCGCGGCCAACTGGCTCTGGGGCATCTCCCCCGAAGGAATCGGGTCCATCGGCATGGCGATCAACATCGTCGTGACCATCGTGGTTTCCAAACTCACGAAGGAGCCCCCACAGGACGTTCAGGACATGGTGGCGAGCCTGCGGTATCCCCGCGAGCTTGCAAAATAACAACTGGACTAAATTCTGCACATCTCCTTGGCGGGGTCTTACCCCGCCTTCTTTTTTTGCCTATCGAGGTCTGGAAGAGACGAGAGGCCCATCGTGCCCAGGCGCGTGGACGTCGAGATTAGCATCCCCTTCCTGCATCGTTTATAATGAACGCGTTGCAGCGCTGGTTCGTGGACCAGCCTAATCCACAGGAGGTCAGGAAAAGATGGAAATCGAACTCGAGGGGACCCTGCTCCGGCTGAAGCCGGAAAGCGACAAGGAGAAAGAACAGCTGAATCAGCTTTGGACGATTATTATCGGTTGTGTGAATGAAGGGAAGAAACTCGTCCCGGTTGGCCAGTATATTCCGGGGCAGTCGGAATCCGCGAACTTCAATATCGAGTAAACCGCGTCTTTGCTCTCGGACCGCTCCCGCCATCGGGCCTTGTCGACGCCCGATGGCTTTGTTCTTCCGGAACAGGTTCGAGGGCCCGTGGCCCAGGAGCAAAGCCCGGCTCGAAGGGCCATCGCAAAACAGCCCCGGAAACTCCCTATCCGCCCTTGGTTTCCAGAATAAACCTGAAGAGGTCGCGGCACTTCTTCGTACGAAAGATATAGGTTTTCTTCTTTGGGTCGTTCAGCATCTCAAGCCGCTCAAGAAGCCGATCGCAATCCGTTATGAGTTCAGTCAGCTGAGGAACATCCAGGGTCGTGGCAACATCCGTATATCCGCAGAGCCTTTCAAACTCATCCTTCCATGGAACCTCCTCTTCACCCCAGGAGGTTGAGGCCGAGAGCAGCAAAAACAGTATCCCCAAGGACATCAAGAGGTTCCAGAGCACAGCCTCGCGAGGGCGGGAAGCAATACCGTTGCAAACGACAGCCTTGCCAACAAAGGTCTTCTCTGGATTCATTTTCTCTCCTTGGCCTAAAACACCGGCTTCGTGTGGCAACCCTGACAATCGCTGTTGGGGAAGGCCACGATATCATGGCAGGCCCCGCAGAATTTCCCGTCGAAGATATCCTGCATCGTATATTTCACCTCGCCACGATTCACACCGAAGATTTCCGGGTGGCACAATTCGCAGCCGTTCCATATGGCATGTTTCCGGTGGGAGAAGATGATGTCCGGCATCCCCGTCTCCTTGGCCGAAATTTCGATATCCTCCGGGTTCTTCAGCTTTTGTCGCCTGATGCTCACGCCTTCAAGGTAATCCACGAGCTTGACCCGGCCCTCGTCCTCCGCCTTCAACCAGTCAATTCCATTCCCGAAACGGCCCTGGGGCATCCCCTTCTTGAATTCGTAGAAATCGTTCTTGAAGGGAATGCCTTCCTTACGGTAGGAATGGCAACGGTCGCAATTTTCAACCGTTTCCCCCTTGGCGCTCGTCTCCTTGGGCGCAAACGCCACGGTCCCGTTATGACAAGCACCGCAGTACAGGCCGGCCTTGTTGTCGTCCTCGGTAATTTCCGTCCCCCCGGCCCGCATGGCAAAGCCGATGTCGACGTGACAGAGCCGGCACGTATGTTTCGCGCGGTGAATCCAGTGCGGAAAGACCACAGGTCTCATACGGTTCTTGGCTGAGAAATTGTTGATGACCACAGCCCCGTATTCATGCGGCTTGGGCCGCCGTTTCTTGGCTCCGTAAGTTGCGGCATAAGCAGCCGTAACAAGAAAGAAAACCAGGAGGCATGCTCCGAGGATATAGCCTTTGGTCACAATTCTCATAGAACGCACCTCCTGTGATAACGGCCCTCTGAAGACGTATCGTACACGGCAAGCAGTTCATTATACTTCGAACCGGGACCACGGGAGAAATCCCCCCAGGCCCCGAGGCGTCATAAAGGATTCTGGAACCTGGGCCGTGGAGCGCGGCGTGGAATTTCTTTGGGGCTAGCGCGCCTGCTTGATAAACCCGGGGAGTTCCGCATCCCGGGGTGCGTACTTCAGCGCTTCCTCCCAGGTTTCCCGGGCCTTCTCCTTCCGGCCCAGCGCGAAATAGGCCGACCCCAGTCTTTTCAAGGCGAGCACGTTGTCAGGCTGGAGTTCCAGCACGATCATGCATTTTCGTACGGCCAGGTCGTAGCGTCCCTCATAGATATTGTTGAGGGCCACAAAGAGGTACTGATCAATCACGTTCATGTCCCTCTGCAACCGTTCCATGGTCTGAAGGGTGGAAAGGTGAGTCTTCTGAAGATGATCCAGAATTCTCTGAAAAGTCTGATTCTCAGGTTCAACCTGAACGGCGTACTGGGCGGCCACAATGGCCACCTCAGGGTTGCCATCCGGAGAGATTTCGTGCATCAGCCCCCGGCGGAGGATGTCCGGGACCTCTCCTGCAGCGTCCAGCTTGGGAGAGACGTTAATAAGGCCGTTAAGCCGGTCAATGATTCCCTTGACCTTGTCGTCCTCGGGATTGGCCGCCATGATCCGGTAATACTGGTCCCGTGCCGACATGTAGAACCCCTGTCTGTAAAACTCTTCAGCCTTGACGTACATGGAGTCGAGCATCTTCTTGTAAAGCGTCGCAATCATCTGCTGGGCCCGCTCCTGGGTCTTGTCGACTTCCAGAACCTCGGTCAGGGCATTGATGGCCAGCCCGTACTCCTCATTCCGGATATGCTCTTCAGCCTTCTCGTAAAACCCCTTTACCTTGCGGTCCACAATGATCCGCTGTGTAATCTCAAGCAGTTCGCGTGCCCGGGCCTCATTCGGCGCGATAACCAGGACCTTCTCCCACTCAGCGGCCGCTAATTCGTAACGCCCCTCCCGGAACAGTTTGTCCGCATTGGTATAGAGAAATTTCAGTGTCCTCTCATTCAGCATCCGTATGGTGTCTTCCATCAGATTGAAGACGCGACGGTCATCCGGGTTGACCTTCAGGATCGTTTCCCAATGTTTGAGGGCTTCGGCGTAGTCCTCGGCCAGGTATGCCGCGGCCGCCAGTTCGCAGTAGGGCTCCACGACTTTCCTGTTTGCAATGACCAGGTAGCGGCTGGCTGCCGTATCCTTCGGGTTGATCAGAAGAATCTCCTCCAAAAGCGGGATGGCCTCGGTCCACTCCGAATTCCGGAAATGCGTGAGCACCACCTGTTTGAGTTGCTCGATCTTTTCCTGCTGCTCCGGCGTGACCGCCCACGCGGAAAGGGGCCCCAGAAGGGCGGCGAGGACCATCATCAGAATCCATCTCTTCACAGCCGATACTCACCCCTTGGAATCGTAATTTCAATCCTGCGGTTCCGGCCGCGGTTTTCCTCGCTGTCATTTGGAACCAGGGGCCGGAACTCCCCGTAGCCGTGCGCGGCTAACCGTTTGGGTTCAATCCCCTCGCTCACAAAGAACTGGAGCACGGTGAAAGCCCGCGCGGCCGACAATTCCCAGTTGGACTGGAACCGTTCGCTCCGGATGGGGACATTGTCCGTATGTCCCTCCACAATAAGGACATTGGCCATGTGCTTCTGGTGCTTGGCCAGTTCACGAAGCAGGGGCCAGCCAGCCGGCTTTAACTCGGCGCTCCCGCTGTCAAAAAGGGCGGGGCTGCTCAGTTCCAGTTTGATCCACAGAGGGGATATGCTCACCCCGGCCACGGCCGAAAGGTTTTCCTTTTCGATATAGTCCCTCAGGCCCGCCGCGAGCAGCACTTCCTTCACTGTATCCGAGACTTCTGTCTTCTCATCGGTATTTTCAAGCATCGCGATGGCCCTCTCATATTCCATCGAACCCAGCTGGGAGAACCCATAGAGTGCCGCAAAAAAAATCATCAGGATAAGCATCAGGGCGCTGAACGGCAACATCCACATGGAGGTGTCGTCCTCTTCCGGGACGAGCATCCGAATCTTTTTGGCCACATTCATCGCTTGAGCCTCATGCAGAACGCCGGAATTTCATGATGGTAATCTCGATCCGCCGGTTCCGCGCCTGGTTTTCGGGGGTATCGTTTGGAAAAGCCGGGTGATACTCCCCGTACCCCCCGGCCACGAGCCGTCGGTTATCGACTCCAAGACTGACCAGATATTCCATGACGGATACGGCACGTGCCACCGAGAGCTCCCAGTTTGAAGGGTAGCGTCCGCCGCGCATGGGGACGTTGTCCGTATGCCCCTCGATAATAATATCCCCATGAAATTCCTTGAGCGGCTCCGCCAGCCGGGCCAGAAGCCTTCGCGCCTCCGGGCTCATTTCCGAACTCCCCAGTTGGAAGAAAAGGAGTGGGCTGAGTGTGATCTTCAAGCTTCGTTCGTCCTCTTCAAGATAGGCATTCCCCTGAAGTTCGCCGCCGTAGACCACGTCTCTCAGGTTTTCTATGGCCTGCGCCTGCCGCTTTTCCTCTGCCCTGCTCTTTCGCTCGGCCTCCATCCTGATCTCCGGGTCTGAAAATTCATGGGTCAGCCCCTGGATCATCATGGACCGGTCCTCATGAGTCATCCGAGACATGGAAAACAGCATCAGGAAGAACAACATGAGGTTGGTCGTCATATCCGAGAATATCGTGAGCCAGATGGAGCTGGATTGAGGATCACGTCGGGGCTGGCGTCCGTCACTCATTTCGATCGGTCGCCCGAGGTCTTGGCCCTCTCCTTGCTTGAAAGGAAAGCGGTCAGCCGTTTCTTCACGAGCATCGGGATAGCCCCCTCGTGGATGGCCAGAATCCCCTCGGCGATAAGTTCCCGGCCCATGATTTCATGTTCCGTTTGTTCATTGAGCTTGATGGCCACGGGAAGAAAGATGAAGTTCGCGGCAAAGATTCCGTAAAAGGTCGTCGTAATGGCTATGGCCATGGATTTCCCCATGCTCGTCGGGTCAGAAAGGTTTCGGAGTACCTGAACAACCCCGATCAATGTGCCCAGCAGACCAAAAATGGGGGCAAGCGTCGCCATGGTACGGAAAACCCCTGCGAGTTTGGCCTGCCGCTGACGTGCATATAGGATTTCCTTTTCCAGGTGGTCCCTGACGACTTCCCGTTCAAGACCGTCGACAAGCATCTGCGTACCCTGCACGAGGAAACTGTTCTTCAGGCCGGGGATATCTTCTTCCAGGCTTTCAATACTCTGCCGCTTAGCCTTTTCCGCCATGGCCGTCAGGGTGTTCACGATTTCAAGCATGTCCTCTTCCGCATGCCTCGGAGGAAAGAACACAAAGCGAAGGGCCTTGGGGGTTTGTCGGATCACCTTCCAGGGATAGGCGATCATGGTGGAACTGATCGTTCCGCCGAACACGAGCACCGCAGCAATAGGGTCGAACAGCATGTGAAGAATCCCGCCCGCTGCCATTACATAGTAAATCGTGGCCGCGCCTCCCACCAGCCCGATGATGGTCATCAGATCCATAACGCTCTACGCCTCCTCGATCATGCCTTCGCTGAGCAGCTGCCGAATAAGGGCAACCATGTTCTTCTTTTCCCGGCTGATTCTGACGGCAGTGAGCGGGCGACTCATTTCCATTTCCTGCCTCAGTCGTTCGGCCACCCCCGAGCTCACCGAATCCAGAACCTTGTTCTGCAACTCCTCGGAAAGCGACCGGAGCACCTGGGCAAAGATGCCCGGGTCCACCCTGCGGTTCAGCACCTGAATGGCCTCAGGGCTGAGTTCCGAAAGAACCGTCTCAAAGCTCTTGACCTTCTTCCCAAGCGCCTCCGCAGCCAAGGCGTCCCGCCTGCGCAGTGTTTCGAAGATCTTTTCCCGGACCCCGTCACTCGTACGGTCAATGATGTTCAGAATCTTCGATTCGCCGCCGACCAGAAAATCAAGCCGGTTCTTCATATCCTCTTCAAGAGCCCGGACCTCCTCGGGCTCAATCTCCCGAGTGCTGGCCATTTCCACTGCCACGGAAACCTGTTTCTCCGGATCCAGGAAATCCAGAAACTCAGCCATCTGTTCCGGGCCAAGGTAACTGGCTATGGTCGCGACCTCCCGATCCGGACGGCTTCTGCACAGGTAGGCCAGGTTCCCTAAGTGCCGAGGCTCCACAAAGGAAAAAGGCATCGGCGAGTCTCCGCCCGCCGTACTGGTCCTTTCGGCAACCGGAGGCGTCGTCTGGAAAACGTTGTGGGTCTCAAACGTGGGACCGCCCCCCTCCCCCCCGCCTCGCCCCTGTCCGCCGCGCAACATCTCCCAGTTGATGTTTCCAAGAACCCCGGGAAGGCTCCGAAAAGGATTCAGGAGGAAAAATGATGCGGTCGCGAGAAAAAGAACGCCTGCGATAACCAGAACCGTCCAGTAAAGATCAGGCGGCAGAAACACCCTCGAAAAACCCGCCCCCGCCGGCCCCAGGGCAATGCGTTTGATCGATACCTCGTCCCCCCGCCGCGGATCGAACTTCATGACTCCCTTGGTCACATCCGTAATCAAGTCATCCTTGCCTTCAGGTATCGCCTCGTCAACATACAGGGTTACAACCACCCGGCGGACAAAACGCACAACGGTAGAATCCTTCTTTTCACCACCCTCCATCCCGAGTTTCTTCTTGACCGGGACACCCGGCAGAGCGGTCCCCCCGGCCTCTTCCACACTTTTTCTTGAACCGTCGAGCGTCCGGCCCCCCACCTCCGCATGGACCACCGGGATAAAGCGGTCGGTTCCAAGAACATCCTTCAGGGATTCCGTAAGCCGGCCTTCCAGAAACGTTTCAACCGACGCCTGGAACTCGAAGTCCGCCGGCAGTTCAACGGAACCAGCCGGGGAAACGGCAACCAGTGCAAGAAAAACAACCAGTATTGCCAAGAAAGGGATGACTCTCCGATTCATTGCCTAATGTTCCTTCCGGGCCGTCCTGTCTCCCCGCCCACGGTCCTATACCTCGGCTGCAAAACCCACGGGCATGCCCAAAAATAACCTTGACAGCCAAAATATTCTTGAATATCGCGGGAAAGAGACCTGCCCTTCGATTTGGTATCTGAGGGTTGGTTCAAGTCTGTCATTATAAAAGTGAATTTAAAGGGATGTAAACAAACGGGAGTGTTTCCCCTCCCATATCTCCGGCACACGTATTGACAAAGCGTGGGGCGCCTGCTATTTTTCCAAACCCGAAACCACATAATTCCTTTTGAATAAAGGGAATTTTAATAAATGGAAATCACACTGCAGCCAGGAACCTTATCGGCAGCACTCGCCGAAAGAGATTAGCGGTATTCAATGGATAATTTCACGGACCAGTCATCCGGAGGTATTTCGCCATATCCATGGGGCTCAAGCTTGAACGGAACGTCTCCGAAAAGCCTGAATAAGCCGTACCATGCCCCCCGGGTCCTCCCCCGGAAACAAGTGCGTGCAACTGTCCCGGAATCCGGTGGATTAGGGTCTGTCCGGGATACGGAAAGGCTGGGAATGTCTGCAGTCCGACGCGTTTTGGAACTATTCGCTCAACACCAGTCGTGGCAGGCGAAGCCTTTCTGGACTTCGCTCGTCCTCGCCTGCATGCTGTCTCTCGCCGGATGTTCCACAACGGAGGTCCGGCAAACCCAGGCCCCGCAACCAACAGCCCCGGTTGTTACGCCTGTTCCCGCCGAACCCGCACCAAACCCTTACCGCGACCTCCCTGAGGTGGCAAAACTGACACGAGCCCTGGAACAGGTGGAAGCCGAGTACGGGGTCCAGTTTTTCCGAAACCAAAACGGAATTCCCCTCCCGTACTCGGCACGGGCCAGAGACAATTTCACCATTGCCGACCGAACAGGAAATTGCCTGTACGATATACGCCTTCTCCCTCCGGAGAGCCGTAGAAGGCGCTCAGGAGACGCCCCGGACCTGCCCCTGCTTGATGTTACGCCCGGGCCCTGCGGTCTTTCGTATCCGGATATCGCACCTGAGGCCGGACAGTCTGTTGCCGACATGGAATCGCTCGTGGTGTCTCCGGCTCTTACAGCCTGGCTTGAGGGTTCCACGCCGCTTCCCGTGTGTTCCCGGGAAGGAATGATTCAGGAAATATTGCCAGTGCCCTATCGAGTGGCCCCGGCGGGCGAGGATCCCGAAGAATGGCTCTGGCGTTTTTCGGAACCTCTGACCGACCCCCTGGACTTGAGTTTCGGCGACATTGTCGCTTTCGGGCACGAGTCGGAACCTTCGCAAATGGGGATCTATACCGGTCATGGACTGGTCATCTATTACCAGGACTGTCAACAAGCCCGGATCCATCGCATGGAAATGGAACATGCCTACCGTGCCTACCGTCTCTTTACCGGGTTTTCCTGGGCGGCACACGCTCTTTCGGGTACCGAACTGTTGAAGAGATACACCTTGGAGTCCAATGGCCAGGCCAGGCAGCCGTAATTCACTCCGTGTGAAATCCCCGAGGGAAGCCGAACTCAGCGATGAGGATTCGGTGGATATCTTTTTCTCCTTCGATGTGACGACCCTGGCCTACCTGGTGGAGCAACGCCATTCGCCCGGCAATGAGTTTTCTCTCGCCCGGCTGCCCTCCTCCAGCCGGAACCAGACAGCGCTTGAGCAGTTTCGGGCCATCCTGTCCGAACATGCCAGAACCTTCCTCAGGAATCCGG
The DNA here is from genome assembly GCA_003235715.1 of Nitrospirota bacterium. Classification (GTDB taxonomy): domain Bacteria; phylum Nitrospirota; class Thermodesulfovibrionia; order SZUA-242; family SZUA-242; genus SZUA-242. The sequence continues at coordinate 3,435 of QJVM01000086.1, read as the reverse complement.
TCAGTTACGGCTACATGCTCATTGTCCTGCTTTCCCTGCTGCTGGTGATACGGCTTCAGCCCCTTCAAGAGCTGGCCGTGGATAGAATCACGTCGATGATCCCTCCGGAACTGACCATAACAAAACCGGCACCCAAGCCTGAACCTGCGCCCGAGGCCGAACAGAAAGAACCGGAAGCCCCACCCGAACCGAAGTCGGAGCCCATCAAAAGTGAACCGGAACCCGTCCCGGAACCCGAAGCATCGGCAAGACAGCCGCTAAAGTTGCAGCGAACCCCGGTGCCTCCCGCCGAGACCCTTATGACTGAGGTCCCGCGGCAGCGTCTGCGGCAGGTGCCCGAGTCCAGACCAGAGGTAGGCGTCGTGAAACGGGAAACCCCGGAGGTTCCCGGATTGTTGGTAGAGGCCCCGCCGACTCGGACCTCCGAGATGGATTCCGTTCAGTTCCGAACCCCGGCCCAGACGCCCACCACCGCCCCGAACACACCCCCTGCGCGCGCCCTTGGCCGGTTCGACTCCAAAAAGGCGGTTCCTGCCGTGGAACAGGACCTCAGAGTGGAGGGGATATCGACTCCTGAACACCGTTCGACCGTGGTCACCCCGGTTGAAACTCCGGTCACTTCGGTTCCGAAGCGGAACCAGCGTACCGATCAGCGCCTCGAAGTCGTTTCCGAAAAGCGGTCACAAACCCTCGCCCCGCTCGACCAGCCGGCTCGGCAACTTGGAATCAGAGTTCCGAAAGGCACAAGCGGCCTCCTGACCAGGGACGAGGTACAGGGTACGTGGCAGAGATTGGAGAATGTCGGCCCCGTGGCCCATCTCAACGCGCTCTGTTTTGGCCGTGAACCCGAGGAATACGTCTACCACGAGAATTTCCGGCTTCGATGCAGGGACAACCAGATTATCGAAGGCTGGCTTAGGAAAGAATAGGCTATCTCATGAGGCTCGGGCAGAAATTCAAGGACGGGATCAGGCCGGCGTCGAACACGGGCCGGGCCAGGCCAAGGGTCCTGCCGTTTCTTTGTGTAATGATGTTCGGCATGCTGTGGGCCAGCCCTTCTCTGGCTCTAGAGGTCGAATCCCTCAGGGACCTGTTCGTGCAGGACCGGTACGAAGAGATAGCCGCCCGATGCAGACAGGAACAGGTCGATATCGAAAAGAGTGAGCTGGCAGACCAGATTCTGTATTACTGCGGCCAGGCCAAGATGAAACTCTTTGAAAAGACCGGCTCTCGGGACGACCTGAATGAGGCCATCAGCGACCTCGAGAGATCCGCTTATATTTACTACCTTCCCTCCACCGCCTTTGCATTAGGTCGAGCCCGCATTGCCGCTCTGGATCAAATCGAAGACCCCAAACTCCGGATGTTCGTTCAGCAACGTTCCTTTGGCGATATGTGGGATGCCATCGTTAAACGTCACGCTCAGGAGGACTTCAGCCGCGAGGTTCTGTCGGACACCATCCTGAGCTGGTCCATTTCCTATTACGATGCCCTCATTGACCGGATCGTCCGGGAGGAGGAACCCGTTCAGCGGTGGCTTCTGGCGAGAACCCGAATGCTGACCGACCGTTACCGCCATATCGTTCCGGAAAGAGGCGAAAACCCCACGCGGCAACAAAATTTGAGAACCATCACCGGTTGGATGAAGGAACTTTACGAGTCCACCTATTTTGACAATCACGGACCGGTGGGAGTTCTCAAGTTTCGGGGCGACCGGATGCTGGAGCAATACGACCAGACCGATGCCACGGAACCCCAGTTTCTCAAGGCCCTCTCCTTTTATGACGAGGCTCTTTCGCAGGCCCGGAGCCTGAAGGCCAAGGCAGTTCTCAAGGAAAGAGTCAGCTACCTCACCTCTCTGTACAACAGCGAGAACAAAGCCAAGAAGATCCTCTATTACGAGATTGGTTTCTTTCACGCCAATAACGCTCTGAATCTGATGGACCTCGTTCTCCGCAAGGAGAAATCGGTCGCCAGCGTCAACTATCCCTTTGGGCCCGAAGATCTCGAGGTTCTGAAAAGCCTCCAGGTCAACTACGGTCAAAACCTTTCGGGACTTCTGTATTTTCTCTGGGAAAAGGAGAACTATCACAAGGTGGTGACCCTGCGAAGCGCCTTCGAGGTGACCTTTGATTGGAAGACCAAGCTCGATGACCTGCTTCGCATTGCAGATGCGGCGTCCCGGCTGGCCAGAAACGAGTTTCGGCGGGACCAGCGCTCGAGGGATATTGTGAATTTCGAAACGTACAAGGAGATTTGCCTGACCTCGGCCTCGCAGGCCTTCAAATATGCCCTGGAAAAGCTGGGAAGGGAGGGATCCGCGTACGAAAATACCTTCTGCACGACCCTGGATACCTTCACGGCATTTCTTTCAAGCTTTGGAGAGCTTGCCGAAGCGGCTCATTTCAATGAGCTCTACGGGCCAAGATGCAGCGGCAGCACGGACGGGGTTCCGGAGGCAGGGCCATGATCCGACAACCCTTTTTAATTAGGAAGCTTATTGTAACAGCCCTCACCGTGCCCTTCCTTTTGCAGGCCACGGGCGGTCCACGTCCCTCCTTCAGTCAGGAGGGACCCCAGATAGCCGATACCTCGCTCATCCAGAGAAAACTCGAATGGGTCGTCTCTGATATGGGACGACTCCTGGAGGAGATGAGGCGCATTCCGCGCTTGGAGGATCGGAGCCACCTCGTGGAGGACGTCGAGGATATTCTTTACCGCGACGTGGAGTTCCCCCTTGTCTATCAGACCCAGGCCAGAAAGGTGGTGGCCCCATCCGGTACCCGTGAAACCATACTCCCGTCTGGTTTCTTACGGGAGGCTGAAAATCCGACTCTGGCAGGCCTTTTGGCCAAGGCCTACGCCTTGGCCGGACTGGCAAGAAGTTACGAAGGATTCCCGGCCGCGGCTCAGGATTACCTCCAAACGGCAACGACCTACCAGACCGACGTGGAGAATGAACTGGTGCAGATCGACACCTTCGGACCACCCAGAGCGATCCGCGAATGGCTGGCGGAAGGCGGAGAGACGGTACGCGAGGAACCCGTCCAGGTGACCTTCCTCGGAAAAGCCGTATCGCAGCGGGTGGCCGACCGGCTCGATCGCGAAAACATACGCTTTGAGTCGACCCGGACGGATATTGATTACGCCCTGGCCGTGGCGGCCCGCGATTTCTCCAAGGGTATTCGGAGGCGCTTACTCACTGATGACCCCATCACCCGTAACCGGGCCGGCTGGTTCCGGCTTTACCTCCCTCCGGGACCCTACCGTATCGTGACCGGTGAGTCCCCGGAACAAACGAGCCGCATCGTCGTTGGAGCGGCCCCGGAAAAAAACCGGTTCCTCGTAGAAACTGCAGGAGAAGGCCTTACGGTCTACTCCATACCTCATCTTGAAACTTACACACCCCGTGGGAAAACAGAGGGCGCCGTCCCC
>QJVM01000170.1 GCA_003235715.1 Nitrospirota bacterium | reverse complement strand
TTGGAGTGCTTCTGGCCAATACCGGCGTGCTTCTATACGCCGGAATCGGGGTCGCCTGTATGGTGCTCGGGGCTAATTTCCTTGACTACAGTATCCTGAGCAGGGTGCTGCCTGGAACCTCTCCGGTCATGGCGCGTTCCCATGCCATGCTTGGTGTCGAGATCGGGGTGGCCATCGCCGTATCGGCGATCATGGTTTCCATCTATCTCAATACGGCCTCGAAAGGGTACCACGACCAGGGTCTGTAGGCGGTTAGACGCGTTCTGGAGGGGAAGCCATGGAAACCCTTATTGCGAAATATAACTATTGGATATACACGCTCCTCATGATGGTCGGTCTCTATGCCATGCTGGCCAAGAACAACCTTGTCAAGAAGGTCATCGGGATGAGCATCTTCCAGACGGCGATCATCATATTTTATGTGTCCATAGGGGCCAAGGAGGGGGCTACGATTCCCATTCTCATGCACTCTCATGAAGAGACCGTCCGTACGGTAGAGTATGTCAATCCCCTTCCGCACGTGCTGATGCTCACGGCGATTGTAGTCTCTGTGGCGACGCTCGGCGTGGCCCTTTCCATTGCCCTTCGTATTCACCAAGAGTATGGCACCCTCGAGGAGGAAGAGATTCTCGATCAGATTCAAGGATTATGAACGACCAGTTACCCGCTCTCATCATCGTTCTGCCCCTCGTATCCGCCCTGCTGGTCAATATAGCCGGAAGAGTCGGAAGGTCCTACTGCTGGCTCTTCACCGTTCTCGTGATGACCGCCGTAACCGGGTGCGCCCTTGGGCTGGTGTCCCGAGTCATGACCCAGGGAATCATCCATTACCGACTGGGCGGATGGCCGGCCCCGGTTGGAATCGAATATGTGGTTGACCATCTGAACGTGCTGATGCTGGTACTTATTTCGGCCGTGAGCCTTGTCGCGGCCATCTACTCCGGTCCGGCCGTTCAACGTGAAATCCCTGAGCAAACCACGTCGTTTTACACGCTTTTCATCCTTCTCGTGGCCGGACTCCTCGGAATGACCATAACGGGCGATGCATTCAATCTGTATGTGCTGGTCGAAATATCCGCGCTGACCGGCTATGGTTTGATTGCCCTGGGCCAAGGGCGGGCATTCCTGGCGAGTTTCAACTATATCATCATGGGAACGGTGGGGGCCTGTTTCTACCTGTTGGGCGTCGGGCATCTCTACATCAAGACCGGGTCTTTGAATATGAAGGACTTGTACCAATTGCTTCCCAGTCTTTATTCGTCGGAGACCATAGCCGTCGCTTTTATACTCATCCTCGCAGGGGTATGGGCAAAGATGGCTTTTTTTCCGCTGCATACCTGGCTGCCCAACGCCTATACCTATGCGCCGACAGCAACCTCCGCGCTCGTCGCCCCTCTCATGACAAAGGTGTCGGTCTACGTGATGATCCGGATCATATTCTCCGTCTTTTCCCCAGAATTTGCTTTCCATATTTCGGCCGTCCGACATCTCGTCGTCTGGATGGCCGTCGTCGGCATTGTCACGGGCTCTGTCATGGCCCTGCTTCAGACCGATTTCAAGAAGATGCTGACCTACCTCATCATTGCGGAGGTCGGCTACATGGTTGGGGGCGTGTGGCTGGCCAATCGCGCAGGGATTACGGGAGCCGTTCTTCATGTTATAAATGATGCGCTTATGACCCTCAGTCTGTTTCTGGTCGCCGGCGTCGTGACCTACAGAACAGGCGGACACCAGGTCAGGAACCTTCAGGGGTTTTATCGAATCATGCCTTGGACCATGGCCGCGTTCACCCTCGCGGCCTTATCGATGATCGGAGTTCCGCCGACCGTCGGATTCTTCAGTAAGTGGTATCTCATGCTCGGGGCGATTCATGGGGCCCAATGGCACTTTGTGGCGGCCCTCGTCTTCTCAAGTCTCATGAATGCGCTTCTGTTCTTTCGGATTATGGAGATGGCCTTTTTCGACGCACCTGATCCCGCGCAGGCTTGGGTGGGGCCGGAGGCACCGGTGAGCATGATGGCGCCCGTCCTTGGAACGGCCGTGGGTCTCCTCGCCGTTGGACTCAACAGTCGGGTTATCGTGGATCGTTTCATTCAATTCGTCATTCCGGCAGGCCTATAGGGCGGATACGTACGTGGAACCCCTTGTTTCCATCAAGCCCTTTCTAGCGGTTATGGTTTCTCTGCTAGCCGTTGTCCCGATCCTCCTTCTCAGGTCCTGGCCGAATCTGCGGGAGGCGGTGACCTTTCTGGCTGGATTTGTGAAGTGGGGGCTCGTGCTCTCCATGCTGGGGCCGGTCCTGGACGGTATGCAGATCGAATATACCGCCGCAGAAGTGCTCCCGGGATTGCCCATCCGATTGCGGGTGGATGCGCTCGGAATGTTGTTTGCGTTGGTCGCATCCACGCTCTGGATCGTGACCTCGGCCTATTCTGTTGGATACATGCGGAGCCTGAAGGAACACAGTCAGACCCGGTACTTTGTCTTCTTCTCCGTCGCGCTTTCGGCCACCATCGGGGTGGCGTTTGCCGCGAACCTGTTTACCCTCTACCTGTTTTATGAATTGCTTTCCCTGGCGACCTATCCGCTGGTCACGCATCATCAGAATCAGGAGGCCAAGAGATCCGGGCGGAAATATTTGACGTATATTCTCGGGACGTCCATCGGGTTGGTGCTCCCGGGAATGCTTATGGTCTTCTCCCTCTCCGGAACGCTGGATTTTCAGCCGGGGGGTATCCTGAATGAACAGTTCTCAAAAGGCCTGATCGGTCTCCTGCTTTTTATGTTTGTTTTTGGCTTTGCCAAGGCGGGGCTAATGCCGTTTCATGCCTGGCTCCCGGCGGCCATGGTGGCGCCGACACCGGTCAGCGCGTTGCTCCATGCCGTAGCAGTGGTTAAGGTTGGCGTGTTTTCGATTCTCCGGATTGTGACCGGAGTCTTCGGGATGGATTTGCTCGGGACCTTCAACCTCGGACAGGGACTGGCCTATATTGCCGCCGTGACCATTGTCGTGGCGTCCTTGGTCGCCTTAACGCAGGATGGGCTGAAGCGAAGACTTGCATTCTCGACCATAGGACAGCTCGCCTATATCATTTTGGGCGCCGCCATGTTATCGCCGAAGGCGCTCACCGGAGGCATGGTGCATATTGCCATGCACGCGTTCGGAAAGATTACGTTGTTCTTCTGCGCGGGGGCGATCTTTGTGGCCACCGGGAAGAAGAACGTTAGCGAGATGGTGGGAATTGGGCGAAGAATGCCGATCACCATGGGAGCGTTTCTGGTCGGCGCCTTGGCCGTCATTGGTTTGCCGCCCACCGGCGGTTTCATCAGTAAGTGGTATCTCGTGCTCGGTTCGATGGAGGCCGGCCAAAGCCTGATGCTGGGCGTCCTGCTCTTTAGCTCCTTGCTGAATGCCGGATATTTCCTGCCTGTTTTTTACCGGGCTTTTTTCTGCACTCCTGAGGAGGCCCTTTTTGAGAACCAGGTCAAGGAGGCCCCGGCCTGGTGCCTCGTTCCCTTGGTGGGAACGGCTGGCGTTTCCATCTTACTGTTCTTCTATCCACAGCCTTTCTTCGGGCTGGCTCAGCTGGCGGTTCCGTAGGCGAGAGAGGAAGGCAGCATGAGACGACTGAGGAATGCCGTTGAATTGAAACACCACCCGGTTCGAGGTTATCCGGCAATTTTCAGAGTGATCCTCGTCATCGCAGGGCTTTACCTGGCCTACATCTTCGTCGCCTATTGAGAACAGGCGGGCACCGGACCTGGCGATGTGAGGGCTTAAGAGGGTGCGACCCATAGACCTCAGGGTCAAACCTCGGCTCGCAAAAGTATAGAGAAAGAGACACAGACAGATGAAGAAACATCTCTTTGATAGGCCCAGGAACGTGCAACGATTGCTCCGCTCATTCTATGGATTCCTGATTCTGCTCTTGTTGGTTGATGTTCTTGTGGTCAAGCATGGTTATTTCCCGTGGGAGGAGGCGACCGCATTTTATGCGGTTTTCGGATTTGTGGCCTGCGTTGTTCTCGTGTTGCTGGCTAAGTACGTGCTCAGGCCCCTCGTCATGCGTCGCGAGGATTATTATGATTGAAAGAGTTCCGCCTGCCGCTTTATTCATATCGGGCGCCCTTGTCGTGCCGTTCGTGAAAGGCTGGTACCGGCAGGTTCTGGTCGTGGCCCTCCCGCTGCTGGGTTTTATGAACCTGCTGTCGATGCCCGTGGATACCCGGCTGACGATCCCGTTTCTTGATTTTGAAATCGTTCCGCTCCGCGTCGACCGGCTGAGTCTTCTCTTCGGGTATATCTTTCATCTGATTACCTTCATAGCCGTCATCTACATGTATCGCATGGCCGAAACCGTGGAATATGTGGCGGGGTTCATTTACGCAGGGGCCGCCCTGGGAGCCACGTTCGCAGGAGATCTTTTTACCTTTTTTGTGTTTTGGGAGCTTTTGACCATCGGCTCGGTGCTGTTGATCTGGGCGCGAAAGACCAGGGAAGCTCAGGCTGCAGGTTTTCGGTACTTGATGGTTCACGTTTTTGGAGGATTGGTCCTGCTTGCAGGCATTGTTCTGTATATTGGCGAATCCGGTTCGCTGGAGTTCGGCAGGATCGGCCTGGGTTCGGTGGCCACGTATCTGATCTTTCTCGGGATCGGGATCAACTGCGCCTGGCCGGTACTTCATTCATGGCTCACCGATGCTTATCCGGCGGCAACAATCGGGGGAACGATCTTCCTGAGCGCGTTCACGACAAAGACCGCGGTATACGCCCTGGCCCGGGCGTTTCCCGGAACAGAGGCTCTGGTCTGGATCGGGGTGACCATGGCGGCCTTCCCCATCTTCTACGCAGTTATTGAAAATGATCTCAGACGGGTGCTGGCGTACAGTCTCATCAACCAGGTGGGGTTCATGGTGGTGGGCATCGGGATCGGCACCGAACTGTCGATCAATGGAGCCGCGGCCCATGCGTTCAATGATGTCCTTTTCAAGGCCTTGCTGTTCATGTCCGTGGGTGCCGTGATGCATCGGACCGGTACGGCAAAGGCTACGCAGTTGGGAGGGCTGTACAAATCCATGCCGTGGACCGCGCTTTTTTGTATCGTGGGGGCCGCCTCCATTTCCGCATTTCCCCTCTTCAGCGGGTTTGTCAGCAAGTCCATGGTCATGGAAGCTGCTGCTCAGGGGCATCTTACCGCCGTCTGGCTCGTGTTGCTCTTCGCTTCGGCTGGAGTCTTCCATCATGCCGGAATCAAGATTCCCTTTTTCGCATTCTTTGGCCATGATGCCGGGCATCGCGTAAAGGAGGCGCCCTTCAGTATGCTGGTAGCCATGGGGATCACCGCACTGCTCTGTGTCTTTATTGGTTCGTTTCCTGAATATCTTTACCGGATCCTGCCCTTTCCGGTTGAATACGAACCCTATACCCTGTCTCATGTGCTGAGTCAGACCGAACTTCTGTTCTTCTCGGCACTCGCCTTTACCCTGCTCCTCCTGTCCGGCCTTTACCCTGCTGAAATCGAGTCCTTAAACGTGGATTCCGACTGGTTTTACAGGAAAGGGGCACGAGTTTTCTATCGGATTGCAGATAAGGGATTCAACGGGCTAAACGCCTTGGCCGAGCGTTCCCTGGTCAACGGTTTGGTGCCACTTCTGGCTAGGCTTGTGACAAACCTGCCCGTGCAGTCGGCCGTCGTGTTCATGTCGGTTTTGTGGCGCATCAGCGGTCTGCGTCCGGATGAGCGTCTGGTCGAGGAGAAAAGGATTCGAAAGGCCTTCGGGACAGGAACCTTCTCCATTGGCGTCTTCAGTCTGTCCCTTGCGTTTTCCGTGGGCTTGCTTTTCCTGTTCATCCGGTAAGCCGGTCGGCTGCAGGTCGAGAACCGGTCCCTCTTGTTTGCACCGCAATATATTTCCGAATTTTGTCTGATTGAAAGGCCATTTACAGGTTAGTGGCTGTTATCGTTCAAGCCCGCGGTTCGTTTCTTTTCGACCCCCTCATCCCCGTCTTTCCCATGGCCGGAATAAAGGCCACAGGTCATACAGAGCAAACGGCTTCCCATCAGGACGGTGGAGAACTCATGGAAGTATTGAGTTTTTGAGATTATGTCATTATAATCACGCCTTTGGTTGGCCTTCGGAAAAGGAGCCAGACCCGGGGAACGAGTGACATAGGGCAATGGGCGTAGACAGACTGAATCCTGGAAAACTCTATATCCAGCTCAAGCATGACTTCCGGGAGCGGATTCGCCGGGGGGAGTGGGAGGCCGGCAGTCGGATTCCCACCGAATCTGAGTTGTGTGGCCTGTTCGGCGTCAGCAAGATAACCGTCCGACAGGCCGTGGGCGGTCTCGTGGATGAGGGTCTTCTCAAACGTGTCCACGGCAAGGGAACCTTTGTCGTACCCGATGGGCCGCATCTTGCCCGAATTCCCTCACTTGCGGTTAAGACGCGCCTGACGGACGACCTTGCCGGTCACGAGGTTCTCTTTCAGGTTCTTGTCGTCGATCGGAAGCTGGCCGATCACCGGGCCAAATGGTTCGAGGCGGATGAAGGCGAGATCGTAGAAATCAAGCGGCTCCGCGTCATCGATAAGGAACCGGTCCTGGTGGAAACCACTCAGGTATCTGATAACTTGTGCCCGGGGATAGCAGATGCCGACCTTTCTGAAGATTCCATATATGGCGTCCTGGTGGACCGTTCAAAGGTAGAAATCGCTCGTGTGGACAAAACCTTTGAAATTGGGCGGCTGAGCGAATCTGAAGCACGGGATTTACAGGGTTCGAAGGGCGAACGGGCCTTGGTCGTCCATCGGTTCCTTTTCAGCAGTGCAGGCCGGTTGATTGCCTACACACGTTCTGTGACGGTAAGCGAGAGATTCAAGTTTCAGATGGTCTATGAACGGATCTGACCATAAATTCAAGAGAAGGTATTCCTTCTCAATACGTAATGACGGAGGGAAGATATGTTGAAGTTCGGTAAATGGAGCCTTGCTCTACTCTTCTGTGTGGTATTGACCTTGGGCCTCGCCGCTCTTGCCGTGGCCGCAGATGGGGATCCGGCGGCCAAGGTGCCCCAGTTGACCACGCAGATGATGATTGTGATGGCCGTGCTTGTATTTGTCATCCTGTTATTCGTCTTTGAATGGGTCCGTGTGGATGTCGTGGGGATCATCATGATGGTTCTCTTGCCCATACTGGGCGTGGTCACGCCCAAGGAGGCGATCAGCGGGCTGTCGAGTAATGCCGTGGTCTCGATCATAGCGGTCATCATTATTGGAGCCGGTCTGGACAAGACGGGAGTCATGAACGTACTGGCCCGTAATATTCTCAAGTTTGCAGGAAAATCTGAAAGCCGCATCATTGCATTGATCGCGGGTACGGTTGCCTTTATCTCCAGTTTCATGCAGAACATCGGGGCTGCGGCCTTGTTTATGCCTGCCGCGATCCGGGTTTCAAAACAGGTTCGGATTCCGGTATCCCGGATCCTTATGCCTATGGGGTTCTGCGCTATTATCGGCGGCACGATCACGCTGGTGGGCGCAAGCCCGACGATTCTTCTGAATGACCTCCTCGACCAGGCCAACCGGTTGGGCACCTTCAGCCAGCAGATCAAGCCCTTTGGCCTCTTTACCCAGACTCCCATTGGGATTGCCCTGGTTACAACCGCCATTCTTTACTTTGTGATTCTGGGCCGTTTCATCCTGCCCAAGACAGGCGGCGCCTCCGACGCCTCCCTGCTTCCGTCGTCCATCGCTGACACTTACGGCGAAATCTGCGGACTCTCCGAGCTTCATATTCCTACCGACTTCAAGGCCGTGAAGCTGGAAGACACGGAAATTCGCGAGAAGTACCAGGTCACCGTGGTGGCCATATCCCAGACGAGCAAGAACCACAAGCTTTTCGCGCCGACCCGGGAAAGTGAAATCGGTCCCGATGATGATATCGCGGTGGTGGGGTGTCCGGACGGGGTAAAGCGTTTTGCCGAGGATTACGGTTTCGAACTGAAGGAAGATGTGGAAGTCTTTGCGGAAGACCTTTCACCCAATAACGCGGGGATTCTCGAAGGCATTATCACCCCGCGCTCCGAATTGGCCGGAAAGACTCTCGGCCAGGTCAGGTTCAGAAAGACGTACGAGGTCAATCCGGTCACGATCTGCCGCGGCGGGGCTTGTTTGTTTGGAGATATAACCAATATGCCTTTACAGTCCGGGGATGCCATACTGCTTTTTGGGCGTTGGGAGAAGTTCCATGTGCTCAAGGGCAAACAAACCTTTGCTTTCACCTCAGCCATTCAGGGCGAGATTATGCGGACGGAAAAGGCTAAGACCGCCACCATGTGGCTGGGTGTGGCGCTCGCTCTGGTTATGGGCTTCAATCCCCTCATGGCGGCCATCGGGTTCCCGGACCTGAAATTGTCTCTGTCCGTCTGTCTGCTTACGGGCGCCCTGGGCATGATCCTGACCAAGGTCATGTCCGTGGATGAAGCCTATGAATCCGTGGATTGGATGACGGTCTTCCTTCTCGGCGGATTGATTCCCCTGGGCCTGGCGTTCCAGAAGACGGGAACCGCGGAATATATTGCGACCACCATCATGAATATGATCGGCAGCGTACCAACGATCGTATTTCTTTTGGTCGTCGGGATTCTCACGTCTTTCTTTACCCTCGTGGTGTCCAACGTGGGCGCAACGGTTCTACTGGTTCCGCTGGCCATGAGTATGGCTGTCCAGGCCGGTGCTGACCCCCGTTTCACCGCGTTGGTCGTAGCACTTTCCGCGTCCAACACCTTTGTCCTTCCCACACATCAGGTGAATGCCTTGATTATGCGTCCCGGTGGCTATCGTACCGTTGACTACGCCAAGGCCGGGGCGGGAATGACCGTATTGTTTCTTGCGGTTATGCTGACGATGATCTATATTTTTTACTAGGCTTCCATACAAAATCCCCCATGATCGTCGCGTTGCGCAGTCATGGGGGATTTTCTTTTCGGGAAAAGGATGCGGGTTTTTACTATTCAGGTTATGCGGACATCCGGTCTACCCGGGATGGAATCAGCACTCAGGTTTCGGAAGGTCCGGCACGCTGTCAGATTTTGAGCACGTAATACCTCAGCCACACATATACCGTGGCAAGCAGCACCGTGAGAATCATCACGGGCATCCCGTACGCAAAGAATTTCATAAAACTGATACGCTGCCCGGCGCGTTCGCTCATTCCCACCACGATCACGTTTGCGGAGGCGCCGATCGCTGTGCCGTTTCCCCCGAGGCAGGACCCCAAGGCGAGGGACCACCAGACTGGCATCAGGGCCGGGGCGTGGAGCAGTTGAAGTCCCTGGAGATTCGGCCAGAGTTGGTGGGCCATGTCCACGACCAGCGGATTCATGGTGGCCACATAGGGGATATTGTCCACGAAGGCGGACGCAAAGGCGGAGAACCACATCAGGAGCATGCTCGTCTCAAACATGTTTCCCTGGGTGATGGCGAGCATCTTTATGCTCATCCATTTTATAAGACCCACCTTGACGACCCCGCCCACAATGATAAAGAGCCCCATAAAGAAGAATATCGTCGGCCATTCGACCTCGGCCAATATATGGTGAGGTTCGTGCGTTCCCGAGAGAAAGAGGAGGATGCCGGCGCCGAAAAGGGCCACCGTGGCAGGTTCGAAATGCAGCATGCCGTGCAGGACAAAACCAACCATGACGAACGCCAGAACAAAAAGGGATTTCTTTACCATGACCGGATCCTTGATGGCCTCGTGTTCGTCCATTTCCAGCACGCGTTGCTTCCGGTCCTCCCGGGCCACCAGTTTCTTGCCAAAGAGAACCTTGAGAAGCAGCAGAAAGATGACCATGATAACCACGATCGCGGGGGCCAGATGATAGATGAACGCCATGAAATCCAGACTGGCCTTGGAGGCAATCATGATATTGGGAGGGTCCCCTATGAGAGTCGCCGTACCACCCACATTGGAGGCCAGAGCCTCGGCAATGAGAAAGGGCACGGCATCCACCTCAAGGGCATCGGCTATAAAAAGCGTTACCGGTGCAATGAGCAGCACCGTCGTGACGTTGTCCAGAAGGGCGCTCAGCACCGCGGTCACGAGCGAAAAGATCACGATGATACGCATGGGTTCCCCCCGGCCGAGCTTGGCGCTTCGAATGGCAATATATTCAAAGAGTCCGGTGGGACGCATCAGGTTAATGATCGTCATCATGGAGATCAGCAGGAATATGACGTTCCAGTCCACCCCGAACTCTTCGAGGTGAAATGCCTCATGCTGGTCCAGTATTTTCAACACCAGCATAAGCCCGGCACCGAGGAGAGCCACGATTGTCTTGTGGACCTTTTCGGTGACGATCAACGCATACACCCCCAGAAATACGGCGGTAGCGGTCCAAAATGTGGAATTCATTGCAACGCCCGTTTCCGACGCTGCCATAGTTTCTTGTATCACGAGACTTTTACCTCCTAGGTTTCCCCGAATAATTCTGTCGCGATGGCGTAATGAAGGTCCCTGGCATAGACAATGCCGATCAGCTTCTCATCTTCCAGAACAGGAAGTCGCCAAAGGTTCTTCTTTACGATCAACTCCGCGCACTCCATGAGTGTCGCGTCGGGTGATACATACACGGGACTACCATGCATGATTTCGGATACCGGTTTATCCTTCACCCGTTGAGCCATTTCTTCAAACATGCCGGGCCAGGTCATGCCTCCCACCTCGGCCAGTTCCATATAGGAAGGCATAATCGCCCGAAGGATATCCTTCACGGACACAATTCCAACAAGGGTGCCCTGGGTATCCACAACCACCATCCCCTTTACGCCGTAAACGTTTGGAGGCTTACGGAGGGTGGTGCGCATCTTCCTGACGGCCTCAGCCAAAGTATCTGTTGGAAGAAGCCAGGTTGTGACGGGTTCCATAATTTCGCGTACAGTCTTCATACGGGCTCCAATCTCACTTCATATGTAATTACCGGATCCAGTGTGAGGGGAATTCCGGTCTTGGTACTATTTCAAGATCAAAACCGATGAACCGGCTTCCCCGATCAACTGCTCAAGCATCCTTTTGGAAAAGATCTTCTTCAGGAGGGATTGCTTCCCAAGCCATAACCCGATCAGGCTGGATGCCGATGCGTTTCTCGCAAACTGGCTCAGATCTTCGCTCTTGACCAGTTCCACCCATGACCGGATTCCACGTTCGGTATAGTACCTCAGGACCTCGTTCATCTTGGCTTCGACCTTTCCCGCCAAACCCTTTCCGTCCGCTATCCCCACGACCTTGAGTTGGGCTCGATGCTGCGTGACAAGTTGGTTGATGATTTCCAGCGATTCCTGGCTGACGTGGTCATGGTCCAGGCAGCAGACCACGGTTTCGGGGTCCTTCTTCTCCTTGACCACGAGCACGGAACAGGGAGCCGTACTCGCAAGTTTCTGCGGGAGGTTGATCTCGCCCAACCACTCCGGCTTGCCCGCGACAGCTCCTCCTACGACAATAAAGTCGGGTTCGTCCTCCCACGTCTGGGCCAGGATATTCTCCAGGGCATCACCCCGCCGTACCAGGACGCGCAATTTTTTTCGTCCCTCCTGGCCGGAAGCCGTCATCTCCCAGGTCTTGTCCCCTTGTTTGACGAGCGACCTATCGTCAAAACCGGCAAACGGTGATGAAGGCGCTGTGAAAAATTCGATATAGGTATTTAAGGCTTTGGCCAGACGCTGACTGATCTCATGAGTTCCCTTGTCGGCATGCTCAAGGCCCAGCAGAGTTACATCAGCCCAGGTATTGACAGCAAATCTCGCTGCCTCCTGCGCGGCAACATAGCTATAATTTTCGATGTCTGCGGCGAGAAGAATTTTCATGGCGCTTACTCTTTCTCAGGCTGAACAGCCTGCTTGAACAATAATACGGGGTTGGGAATCAATGCGATCAGTTCGGCTCGGGGGCTCGTTCGTGTGGGATACGACGAAACCACAAGCCCGTAGTCCTTCAGATAATGTGCCGCCTGTTCGGGCGTTCCCTGCACAATCAGAACTTCCGGTTCTCCCCATCCCTTCTCCATGAGAAGTTTCTCGGCGTCATGGATTGGTGAGGCAGAATTTCCATTATCGAGAAATCGGAGCGTTTCGGTTTCCATAAAACGATAATCAAAAAGAGTGACCTCGATTGGAGGTCTCTCGGGCGCCTGACTAAACAGTTGGGTAAAGTCTTGGATCAATTGCGTTGAATCCACGGCTTCGCTGAGCAGGAACAGAACGCGGTTTGACGGAACAAGGTTTTTCACGATCAAAACCGGACAGCTCATATGGCGAAGCCTTCGGGTTGCGAGAAGATCGTGGAAATCCTGGGAGTGGGGTGTGTTCAGATAACCTTCGATATAAAGGTCATAGATTCCATGGAGGAGTTCCTCCATGATAGCCGTCTCGGGGTCGCCCACCACCACTTTGGCTTCTCCGGCAAAGGAACAGTCCACCTTTTCTGTCTTGAGCAGCCGCTGAACGGAGTCTCGACCGGCTTCGATCAGCCCTTGCTCCCAGGTACGCCGTACCCAGCCCGTACCGGCCTGCTCCTCTTTCTCGGGTTCCTCGACATGGATGGTTTGGAGCTTCATGCCTGTCTGTTTTACGATCTGGGCGGCAAACCGCAGGGCAATGCTCGATGCCAGATCTTCATTAAGATAAATAAGAGATTTTCCCATGACACACCTCGTTTCGTTTCTTAGCGTCCTCGACGCTTGGCATCGGCCTTTTCAATCACGGCGGCGATCTCACCGAGCTTGAACGGCTTGGCAAGAAAGTCGAAGACGCCCTTTTGGAAAGATTCTTTTGCGGTCTCCATGGTCGCAAATCCAGTGATCACGATCACCTCCGTGTCGGGTGAACGTTTCTTCACCTCGGTCAGAAACTGCATGCCATCCATCCCCTCCATCTTCAGGTCCGTTACAACGATGTCGAAGGTCCGCTGGCGGATCCGCTGCAGCGCGTCCTTGCTTTCGGTAAAGGTTTCGACCTCGTAGCCCTTCTTCTCGAGGGAAGGCTTCAGCCGTTTCGTTACGATGGGTTCGTCATCCAAAATCAGTATGCTTGTTTGCTCACTCATGGTCGTCCTCCAGCAGTTTATTGAAATGTTGTTTGAATTCGGAAACGCGTTCCTCGTCCACCATCCGGACATCCAGTTGACGGGTAAATCCGATGAGGACCCCGAGCATGGAAAGCCGGCGTCGCATCCCCTCGGCATCGAGCTTTGTGGCCCGTCCGATCACAAGATCACCGTGCACCTCCACCCTGAAATCCTTTTCGAGCAGGATATCGTTCAACAGCCGGGCTCGGCGGCTGCGCCGTTCTTCTTCAGTTACGCCGCCGAAGAAACGGAAATAGACGTAATTGTCGCTGATTCGGTCCGATACATAGGCGTCGATCATCGTGAAATGGTACCCAAGCCGAAGGCTGATGTTGGCGTATTCGCGGGAGAGCACGGCCAGGTTTCGGCCCACATGGCGCGGATCCGCAAGCTCGGTGGAGAAGGTCCGGGTGAGGCTTGACATGAAACCCGCAAAATCTACTGACATGGGCTCATTGCTCCAGACACCGGGTCGGGTCATGCCCTCGAGCAGCGCGCACATGGGTACCGACGCGACCGCCTCAAGCCCCACGCGGCCACGCGCACCCGCAACCAGTCCGCCGCCAATATCGATGATCACGAGGTCGAGAGGCAGCGGAAGCTCCAGCCGTCCGCTTACCGACTGCGGCGTGGCCATGTTGTAAACGTGAAAGTCAATCAACGTCTGAACGGCCTTTTCATGGATAAAGCGCGTAATGTCGTGCAGACTCTGGCATGCCTCTGGCACGAAATTCCGTTCCGCCGGGTCCAGCAACCGCAGGGGTTCGATCTTACGAAGGACGCGCCGGAGGAGTCTGAACTCATAGGCCTCTTCCATGGGCGCCTCGACCATCCGGTACTGATTGAGCTCCTTCACCGTGCCCTGGTAGATGATGTTCTCCTCTGCGTCAAGGGTGATCGCCGCGCCATCGGGCAGGATACGGGTGGCATCGCCGCAATTAAAGATCGCAGGGACACGAAATTCCCGAGCCACCGTGGCCAGATGTCCGGTAATGGCACCCACATCCGTGATGATGCCCGCGGCGTGGGCCAACACCTTGGCAAACACTGGAGAGGCATACCGAGCCACCAGGATTCCGCCCTCGGGAAATCCCACCAAGTCCTCCTCTTTCCGGACAATCCGGACCCGGCCAAAGGCGATCCCCTTCCGGGCGATGACGCCCTGGTTCTTCATGAGTACGGGATACCGGCTATGAAGATCAGCGAGATCCTGAGGCCGTATGGGCTGGTCGGGCCGCACCGAGAGACGCCGGGCCTGAAGGATAACCAAACGTCCTTTCTGGTCAAAGGCAAACTCGATATCCTGGGGCTTTCTGAAGTACCGTTCGATCTCAAGAGCGGTATCGGCAAGCCGGCGAACTTCCTCCTGAGTAAGCGCCGGCAGCGTTTGCTGCTCCGTGGGTACCGGCTCCACACGCGTTCCGCCCCCTCGTTTGAGCCGCAACGCCGACGCCTTACGGACCACATTGACGGCCAGAGTCGGGTGGTCGTCTTCACGGGAGACCGTAAACTGATCGGTACGGGCCTCACCAGCGACGGCGGGTGCTCCGAGACCCCAAGTGGCCGTGATCAACATCTGTTCCTTTTCGGGCGCGGCTGGGTTGTGCGTGTAGAGCACCCCGCTCACCCGGGCGTCGATCATCTTCTGACAAGCCACGGCCATGGTGATTTCGTGATCCTTGATGCCGAGAGTTCGCGCATATTCGAGGGCGGACTCGCTGAACAGGCTGGCCACAACCTCTCGGTATGCCTTGTCCGTTCCGGCCAGGGCCACATTCAGCACGCTCGTGTACTGCCCTGCAAAGCTCTGTTCACCATCCTCGGCCACGGCGCTGCTTCGGAAAACCAACGGAGCAGGCCCCGTGGCGACGAGGGAACCGGTGCCGGACGCTATCTCTCGGTGCAGGGCCTCGGGTAGGGCCCCCGCAAGGATCCGTTCCCGCAGATCTTTGGAGACCTCCTGCAGCGTGGCCGTGCCTTCGCGCCAGCGCCGAAGGGCGTCCTCGATAACCGGGCGAAGGCCGTTATGGTCCAGAAAAGCATGGTAGCCTGCGGCGGTGATGGCAAAACCTTCAGGAGTGGCCAGCCCGAGCATGTTGCCCACCTCGGCCAGAGCGGCGTTCTTTCCTCCCGTGTCGTCAATGTCGTAGCGCGTTACGCGCTCATACGGCAGGACATAGGCGCCCGAGGTTCGGGTTCGGCGACCGGAAAGCTCATCCTGGATCTCGGATTGTATACGATTGAAAACGGCGTGCAGGCCGGGGTATTTCCCAGGCGCTAGGCTGTCGAGATGATAAACCAGCCGTTCGACGACAGCCGTTATCTCTTTGCTGGCCGTATGGATAAACTGCTGGTCGAAGAGGTAGTCGCCACTCAACATGCTGTTGGTGGTTGCGATGCGTTCGAGAACCAACGTATTCAGGGCTAGGATCTCCTTGAACTTGCTGAACAGGACCGGAAAGCTGCGATCCGGCGTCTCCCGCCCCCGCAATCGGCTCTGCAGACGCTCACGCCAAGTCTTCATCCAGCTCATATTTTGCACCGCATAGTTTTGGGTGTGGTCTCCGACATGGTCCGTATCGATTCGCATGGTTCGCCCGGCTTTCCGTCAGGCGGCGCGGCGCTTGAACCGTACACGCCGCCTGACCGGATGTCCTTTGAACAGCCGCCCTCAGTGGGCGCCGCCTTTGCCTCCAAAAATCGCCCCCATGATGAAACCTGCAGCCACGGCCACCAGCACGGAGAGTACACCGTAGAGCAGCGCCTGTCCGAAGGCAAGCTTCGATAGGCTTGCTGGAAAACCTGCCTGTCGCACTTGGAGCTTCGCCTCGGCCCGGTCGACCACTCGGTTACCATCGACGGCGAAAGCCGTGACCGTATAGTCGTCCTGACCCATGCGCGGCGGAATCTGAAGGGTGGTCTCGAAGCTTCGGTTGCCGTCTTCTCCCGCTTCCAGAGAGACTGCCCCCGGAACGCTGGCGAAGACCTTGTCGTGCTTCTTCAGCTTCAGAAACTCGCCAAAAAAGAAATGTTCGTCTTTGCCGGGCGGTTCGATCTTCACGCGTCTTTCGAGTGCCGGAAAGCTGCATTCAAGCTCCGGGTTCTCGGCCGCGTCGCGAGCGCCTTCGGAAGTATAGATCGTATAGACTCGGGGAGCATCATGGAAGCTCAAATCGCCCACGTTCATCCAGAGCAGGTTAGCGACCTTACCCTTGCGTTTGAGGTGAAGAGTCTCCGGCTTCCCGCTCACCACGACCACGGCTTCCGTGCCCGCCGGAACCATACCGCTCGCCTTCACTGTAGTTCCGTTATAAAAGGCGGTGATCTCGACCGTAGACCGGTCAAGCCCCACAGTAACTTCCGCCGAGGACCGGGTCTCCGCAAACGCCAGGAGGACCGGCACCAAAAGGAGTGTTAGCAGCGCACGTAACTGCATCTTAGTGCCCCCCTTTCATGGCGATCAGGATGGCCGGCTGCATCAGCAGATCCGCGAGCATCTTGACGCAGACCAGGAGAACCAGGGAGGCCAGAAGGATCTTGAGTTGGTCGCCATGGAGCTTCTTGCCGATCTTCGTACCGACCTGTGCTCCTACGGTTGAGCCGAGCAGCAACAGCACGGCCAGCACGAAGTCCACCGTGTGGTTGCTCACAGACTGCATGATCGTGACGTTCACGCAGGTGAAAAGGATCTGGAAGAGACTGGTTCCGACTACAACGTGCATGGGCATGCGCAGCAGGTAGACCATGACGGGTACCATGATAAATCCGCCACCCACGCCCATGATGGCCGCGAGAATGCCCACGAGAACACCGAGGAGTAACGGGATGAGCATCGACATCTCGACGCCAGACTTGTCGAACCGGGTCTGAAAGGGAATCTTCTTGAGAGCCGCACCGTATCGGGACTCCTTACGAGGAGCTGTCTGCGCGGCTGCCGGCTTCTTGGCTTTCCGCATGGCTTGAAGGCTTTCCATAAACATATAGGAGCCTACACCGCCTAGCATCAGTACATAAGTGATCGAGATCAGGAAATCCGCGTTACCTAGGGCCCGGAGCACCTTGATAATCTGAACGCCCACGGTTCCCCCCAGGATACCGCCGACCAGAAGGAGCACACCCATCTTGACGTCCACATTGCCGAGACGCCAGTGAGCCAGGGTCCCGGAGGTCGATGCACCCACGATCTGGTTGGAGTCCGAGGCGGCTGCCACGGTCGCCGGGATGCCAAACATGATCAGGAGCGGCGTCATAAGAAATCCGCCGCCGACGCCAAAAATCCCCGAGAGTAACCCGACGAATCCGCCGAGTCCCAAGATGACCAGTATGTTCACGCTGTTTCCCGCTATGGGAAGATACATCTGCCACATTGTCTTTTTTCTTCCTCCAATCTCACGACGTTCACCGCGATGGGCTGGCACGTCTGCGCCCGGTCCCTCGCGGCCACCCCCTCATGGCGGCGCGCCCAGCCCTTTGCACTCAACATGCCAGGGTTTATGGCGAGCCGTTATGCTTGCGGCGGACGGCCTTTTTGCGGCGCGGATTGGCTTGGAGGTCACTTTCGAGCCGCTTTCCCACCCGAAGGACGACCAGCGGTCCACCAAGCCGAATCAAGACGGTTTTCTCCCCTTAACCCTTTGTTTTATCGCATAAAATATGCGACTGAACCCGTGGGGTTAGGAAAGGACGAGAAGGGTGTCCATGTCCCATATTGAAACAACGGGCTCATTCTGCGTGTAACTGGTTCATATATCTCGATAATTTTAGGATAGGCATGAATTGCGTGTTTCAATCCTGAACATTCCGAGCCACGGCCGTTCACGGATGCCTATCGCTCGCTAGGGGAGAGAATGGCCATTTGGCGCCCCGTTTCTCTGTAAGCCGGGTGCTGGAACAGGTTTTGCGGTTACAAGCGTCGTGACGGAGTCCGCTGACACAAACACCGGCGATGCGGCCCGACCTGACGACCGCGACCGGTTTGTCAGGCTAGTGCGGCGCCGGCTGCTGACGGGTGCGGCGCTGGACGGGTTTGTACGGCAGGCGGGCGACGTGGACGCCGCGCTCGTAGAACTCCTGCTTGGGGCCGGCATACCTAGACATGAGATTCTTTTCAGCCTCTCGGAATATCATGGGTGCCCTTTCGTGGAATTCGACGATTGGGTTGTGATCGCCTCACGGGTGGCCCGGCATGTGGATCTGAATCGTCTGAAGCGCGCGGGCTGGGCTCCCCTGTCGTGGGATGCCTACGGAGGAAACGCTACGGTGATCGCGGCAAACCCCGCGGACCCCGCGGTTCTGGCCGATATCGAGCAAACGCTGGGGGTCGGAGCCGTCGATTTTCTGGTCGCGCTTCCGAGCGACCTGGTTCGAATTATCGAAAACAGTCAGGACCTGAACCCGGGCTTCGGCCCTGAGGCGGGTCGAACGCCGCTTGCCAAGACGAGAACGCTTCTGGCCGAAAGACGCTCGATTCTGGCGTGTCACCGCACGGCCCTGGCCCGAGGCCGAACCGGGCTGGCACTCCTTCGGACCGGCGTTTCGTTCATGGCCATTTCTCTGGTTTTGGTGCGTCTATTCGGCCTGGGTTGGGGCTCGCCCGCCGAGGCGGCACTGCTGCTGGTCGGACTGGGTCTGGTGGTCAAAGGGCTGCGTTGGTATCTGCCGGTCCGGAAAGAGGGGAAAAAGCCGCTTGACTGTTCGGCGACCGTGCCCACTTGGGGCACGACGGTGCTGACGCCAGGACCGGGAGATCCTCCGACCTTCGAGAGAACGGCCCCCGTGGCGGGCGCCGAGACGCTCCGCGTTGACTGGCAGAATCTATCGCCGGTCATGCGTCGGCGCTTTCTCGCGTCCGACCGGACCGATATGGCCGAAGAGCGAACGACGCTCGCCTGTCTGCGCACGGTGATGGCCCGTTCCCGTACCGGGCTGGCCTTCGCAAGGACCGGCATCGCATTTATCGGGTTCGGGGTGGGCCTCATCCGGTTTTTTGCATTTGGCCGCTGGTACCTTTTCGATTTCGGGCTCATCGCGACCGGCATTGTCATGGCGCTCGAGGGGTTTCACTGGTACCTGCCCGGCCGCAAGGCCGGTATTCGTTCTTTTGAGGCGGTTCATACCTCCATGAGCCGTATCAATATATGGGATCGGATGTTTCCGGCAACCCACAAGTGTACAGAGCCTTATTGCAGCCATACCGGGCGTCCGCCCCTGGATCAATCTTATGAACCCGGCATCTGGGGCACAACCGGTCTCGCACTCGAACGAACCGTGCTGGCCGATCGGCGGAATATCATGGCCCGCATCCGCACGGTGATGGCCCGTTCCCGTACCGGCATGGCGTTGATACGAACGGGGATGAGTATCTCGGCCGTCGGTATGGGACTCTTGGTCTATTTCGGTACTTCCAACCTTTTCTGGACGGTTTTCGAAGCGGGGCTCGTTATTCTGGGCCTTGGCCTGATCGTGGACGGCCTGCACTGGCATATTCCCGCGGAGCGGACGCGCCGGCAGTACCCTTATTGTTTCGGTGATTTCGAGATACTGATCCCCAATTACGGGAGACCACCCCGTAGCTGGAGTCGCGTGAGCTTTGGCGATGATTATGCCTGACCTAGCGAACAACCGCGGTCAGGCCTGGACGCGGTCCGGACTTCTGGAGGCCGACCGCCTGGCGGAGGCACGTGCCGCATCCAGAGCCAGGGATGTGGACATCGAGAAGATCCTGGTGTCCGAATACGGGGTGAACCGCGGCCGTTTGCTCGATGCGCTTTCGGCCCACTACAACGTTCCCGGTGTGGCCTATGACGAGAGAATGCCGGTGCCGGTTGAGTTGTTGCGCGGGCTCGATGCGGAACGGCTTTCGCTCAGCCAGTGGTTTCCGGTGATGCGCCAGGATGACATGGTGGTCGTGGCCGCTAACCGGCCCGACGATCCCGTGGTGCACGAAGAGGTCCGGCGCTTTTTGCCTGGTTACCGGTATGCCTTCCGCGTCGCGCTCGCCCGGGACGTGCAGAGGTTTATCCAGGATTTTCTGAACGATGCGCCGGGACGAATCATCGGCACCGAGCGAACGGGGCTGGCCTTCTGGCGAAACACCATGGCCCAGTGGCGAACCCGTCTGGCGTGCTATCGGACCGACCTGGCGGAAGCCCGTACCCGGCTGGCCCTGCTGCGGTGGGGACTGGGGATCATCACGGTCGGAAACGGTCTGTTGCGTTTGCGCCCGGCGGGCCCGCTTTGGTATTTGTATGGCGCCATGATCGCGGCGGGGCTTGGGTTCACATTTTTCGGGCTTATGGGATATCTCCGCCTGCGCCGGTCCCTCATGCAGCCGTCTCGCCATCACACGGTGGTCGAGGTGACCACGGCGACCCTTCACTTCCTTCAGGATTACCATCTTCTGGAGAAAACAGGACAGCAACAGCCGACCCGGTCAACGATGCTGGCCCGATTGGCCGACCTGATCGCTGAACATTGCACGATTCTCTATCCGGTGCCGGCCAGCCGCGAACGCACCCAGCTGGCCCGGGAACGGAACGTCCTGGCTGCCCAACGAACCGTAGCCGGATGCCATCGCACGGTGTACGCGCGCGGCCGGACCGGGCTCGCAGGGGCTGGGATTTATGAAATATTTCGCCTGGAGCCCCGGCACGCTCCTGGACCTTCTGCTCGTGGCGGCCGGTCTGCTCATGGCGGCCGATGGAATCCGGTGGTATGCGCCACTTCTGCCCGAAGCGTCGAATCTGCCCCGTTGCCCGGAGAATCGGCTGGCATGAAGATCCGAAACGAGATCGTCCTGATCAACGTGTTCCACGTAATCTTTCTTGTCCTCGTGGGCGGGTTTGCCGTACAGGATCTGAACCTGGTGCTTACGAAGCTCCGGTTTGCCGAGATCGCGGACGATCTGAACGCTTCGTTCCTGGAGATGCGCATTGCCGAAAAGAACTATTTTCTTTACCACGACGACAGTGCGCTGTCCGAGATCGATGAGAAGATCGCCTTCACGCTGCAAGTGATTGACAAGGTATCGCCGGATATCGTTCGGGCAATCGGGGTCGAGAATCTCGAAAGGCTGAAAGATCACGTGTCGCGCTATAGCAAAGTGGTTCAACGGGTCCGCCAGGCAGGGGGACCCGACGCCGTTCTCAGACGGCACCTACGCCAGGTGGGAAAGGAGCTGCGGGAGTTCTCCGCGACCACGACACAACTGGAGCGTCAGGAGGTCAATCGGATCATTGCCGGGTCGAAACGCGTTTTACTCCTTTCTTTTCTGGCGATCCTGGTGGCCGCAATTCTGGTGGGCCAGCTCCTTTCGAATAAGATCCTTCGCTCGCTCGGCAAGATCGAGGACCTGGCCCGCGTGGTCTCTCGGGGCGATTTCCACGGAAGTGACGGCCCCGTGCCGACCGACGAATTCGGCACGGTCATAGCCGCGATCAACACGATGTCAGATGAGTTGCGCGACCGCGAGGAAGAGCTCATTCAGTCGAAGAAACTGGCCTCTTTGGGCGTGCTCACGGCCGGCGTGGCCCATGAACTGACCAACCCTTTGAATAACATCTCGATGATCGCTCAAAACTTTATGGAACTCCATGATTATCTGAGCCCCGAGAACCAGGTCGACCTGATGAGCAAAGTACAGGGCGAAACAGAACGTATCGAGGCCGTGGTTCGAAACCTCCTCGATTTTTCGAAGCCCAAGGACGCCAACCTGCGAAAGACAGACATTAACCAGACCGTCAGGAGGGCGCTCCGGCTGATGCAGAATTCGATTGACATCGCCAATGTCGAGACCCGGCTTGACCTGGCCGAAGTACTTCCATCCGTTTTCATCGACGAAAACCAGTTCGTGCAGGTGTTGGTAAATTTCATTCTGAACGCAACGCAGGCCATGAAACCGGGCGGAATTCTCGGTTTAACCACGCAACTGACGCCAGCGGCCGATGCCATCCAGGTCGCGGTTGCCGACACGGGTAAAGGCATACCTCCCGAGTTCCTGCCGCACATCTTCGACCCGTTCTTCAGCACCAAGGGCGTGGGCGGTACTGGACTCGGTCTATCGGTGAGCTACAGCATCATTAAGAACCACGGCGGCAATATCAAGGTAGAGAGCGTCGTGGATAAAGGGACACGCTTTACAATTGATATACCCCTCTACAAAGGAGATGAATTAAATGGCAAACCTCTATCGAATCATGGTGATCGATGACGAGAAGATCGTTGGTGACATGGCCAAGATGTCGCTCGAACAGGCGGGGTACGTCGTCGAGACGTTTATGAATGCCGCCCCGGCCCTGGCCAGGCTCAAGGAGGAACGTTTCGACGTCGTCGTTACGGATTACAAGATGAAAGGTATCGACGGGATGGAGGTCTTGCGGACGGTGCGCAAGCTCTATCCGGAAGTGAAAGTGATCATGATCACGGCGTTCGCGAATCTGGATGCCGCTATCGAGGCGTTGCGGGCGGATGTGCACGACTTCTTTCCAAA
>QJVM01000046.1 GCA_003235715.1 Nitrospirota bacterium | reverse complement strand
AATGGCAAAGGCGAAATTTGAGAGGACGAAGCCTCACGTAAACGTGGGCACGATTGGTCATGTGGACCATGGGAAGACGACGTTGACGGCGACGATCACGAAGGTACTGGCGATGAAGGGTGGTGCGCAGTTTCGGGCGTACGACCAGATTGATAATGCGCCTGAGGAGAAGGCGCGCGGGATCACGATTGCGACGGCGCATGTGGAGTACGAGACGGCGAACCGCCACTATGCGCACGTGGACTGTCCGGGCCATGCGGACTATGTGAAGAACATGATCACGGGCGCGGCTCAGATGGACGGGGCGATTCTGGTGGTTTCAGCGGCGGACGGTCCGATGCCTCAGACGCGGGAGCACATTCTTCTGGCGCGCCAGGTGGGGGTTCCGTGCATTGTGGTGTTTATGAACAAGACGGACCAGGTGGACGATCCTGAGCTTCTGGATCTGGTGGAGCTTGAGGTTCGGGAGTTGCTGAGCAAGTACCAGTTCCCCGGGGATGAGATTCCAATCATCAAGGGGAGTGCGTTGAAGGCGATGGAGTCGACGGCGACGACGCAGGATGCTCCGGAGTACAAGTGTATTCTGGATCTGATGGATGCGGTGGATTCGTATGTTCCCCAGCCTGAGCGTCCGATTGACAAGCCGTTTTTGATGCCTATTGAGGACGTGTTTTCGATTTCGGGCCGTGGGACGGTGGTCACGGGCCGGGTAGAGCGGGGGATCATCAAGGTCGGGGAAGACGTGGAGATTGTGGGGATTCACGAGACGAAGAAGACGGTGTGCACGGGCGTGGAGATGTTCCGGAAGCTTCTGGACCAGGGGCAGGCCGGGGACAACGTCGGGTGTCTGCTTCGGGGCACGGGCAAGAACGAGGTGGAGCGGGGGATGGTGCTTGCGAAGCCGGGTTCGATCACGCCACACACGAAGTTCAAGGGAGAGGTGTATATCCTGTCGAAGGAGGAGGGCGGTCGTCATACAGGCGTGGAGATGATCATGCCCGGAGATAACGTGACGATATCGGTGGAGCTGATCGCGCCGATTGCCATGGAGAAGGAGCTTCGGTTTGCGGTTCGTGAAGGCGGCCGTACCGTGGGCGCCGGTGTCGTAACGGAGATCGTTGAATGAACCAGAAGATCAGGATCAAGCTGAAGGCTTATGACCACAGGGTCCTGGACCAGTCGGTCCAGGAGATTGTGGATGCGACCCGACGGACGGGGGCCCGGATTTCGGGACCAATACCTCTGCCTACGCGCATCAGCAAGTATACCGTGCAGCGGTCGGTTCACTGCGACAAGAAGTCCCGGGAACAGTTCGAGATCCGGACGCACAAGAGGCTTCTGGATATTCTGGAACCCACGCCGCAGACGGTGGATGCCCTGATGAAGCTGGACATCGCGGCCGGAGTGGATGTGGAGATCAAGCTTTAGGGCTGAGGAAATAATCCCATGAGACAAGGAATTCTTGGCAAGAAACTCGGGATGACCCAGGTGTACGGCGAAGACGGCCGGGCGATACCCGTAACCGTCGTGGAAGCCGGTCCGTGCCGGGTTGTCCAGATCAAGGACCGGGGACAGGACGGATACGATGCGGCCCAGGTCGGCTTCATGGAAATGAAGAAGAACAAAAGGCTGACGAAGGCCATGTCGGGCCATTTCGCGAAGGGCGGCGTGCCCGCGTACCGGCACCTCAAGGAGGTTCCGACCGGAGAGCTTAAGGTGGGCGACGAAATCACGGTGGGCATCTTCGAGCAGGGCAACCGGGTTCATGTTACCGGGCGGTCCATTGGCAAGGGCTTTCAAGGCGTGATGAAGCGGCACAATTACGGCGGTGGGCCGGATACCCATGGTTCCATGTTCAACCGGGCACCGGGGTCCATCGGCCAGTGTTCGTTCCCGTCGCGTGTGTTCAAGAATATTGGCATGCCCGGAAGAATGGGCGGAGAAACGGTGACCATGAGGGGCATCGAGGTCGTAGAGGTGCGTCCGGAGCAGAATATCCTCCTGCTCAAGGGGGGCATTCCCGGGGCTCGTGGATCCATCGTCTTTATCGGGAAAGGTGACAAGTGATGCCTGAAGTGGATGTTGTAGACCGGAACAGGAAGGCGGTTTCGAAGGTCAACGTGCCGGAGGAGATATTTGCGGCCAAACACGGCCCCGGTCTTGTGCACGATGCTGTGGTGAATCACCTGGCGAACAGGCGCCAGGGTACGGCGTGTACGAAGAACCGCAGTCTGGTGAGAGGGGGCGGAAGAAAGCCTTTTCGGCAGAAGGGTACCGGACGCGCGCGGCAGGGTAGCACCCGTTCGCCGCTGCAGCGCGGTGGCGGGACGGTCTTCGGCCCCACCCCGCGTTCCTATGCGTATGCCATGCCCAAAAAGATGAAGCGCGCAGCGCTGAGAGCCGCTTTCTCGGCCAAGTTCTCTGGCGGCGAGATAACCGTGGTAGAGGACCTCAATATCGAGGAGGCCAAAACCCGCCGGGTGGCCGACCTGATCCGCGGGCTGGGACTGACCGGCCGACTGACCTTTATCCTGCCTGAAAAGGACGAAGCCCTTGAAAGAGCCTCCCGGAACATTCCAATGGTCAAGGTTCTGCGCGTGGGCCAGATTGGCGTTTACGACGTGGTGAATGGGGGGCATCTGGTCATCACGGCGCCGGCCCTCCAGAAGATGGAGGAGGTGTACAAGGGATGAACCTTCATGATGTGATCCGCAAGCCTCTTCTGACGGAGAAGGGCGCCTATCTCAACGAGACCGCCAATCAGGTTCTCCTGGAAGTCGCTCCGGACGCCAACAAGATCGAGGTCAAACGTGCGGTGGAGGAAATGTTCAAGGTCAAGGTGGCCAAGGTGGCCACGCTCCGGGTTCGCGGAAAACAGAAGAGGCTCGGCCGGCATGAGGGCGTGACGCGTCAGTGGAAGAAGGCCATTGTGACCTTGAAACCGGGCGAGAAGCTCGACTTTCTTGAGGGAGTGAAATAGCGATGGGTATTCGCAACATCAAACCGACGTCACCGGGAAGCCGGCACCAGAGCCGGAGCGATTTTTCGGAAATCACCAAATCGGGGCCCGAGAGGCGTCTCACGGAAGCGGCGCGGAAGAATGGCGGCCGGAATACGTATGGCCGGGTTACGGTCTGGCATCGTGGCGGCGGGCACAAGCGCAAGTACCGTTTGATTGACTTCAAGAGAAACAAGTCGGGCGTTCCGGCCAAGGTGGCCAGTATTGAGTACGACCCGAACCGGTCAGCCCGGATTTCGCTGCTGCACTATGCGGACGGTGACAAACGCTACATTCTCTGCCCCAAGGGTCTGAACGTGGGGGATACGGTCATCTCCGGCGAGAACGCCGAAATCCGGCCGGGCAACGCGCTCCGAATAAAGGATATCCCCCTTGGAACCATCATCCACAATGTGGAACTCAGGCCCGGCCAGGGGGGCAAGATTGCCCGAAGTGCGGGCTCTTCTGCGCAGCTCATTGCGAAGGAAACGAAATATTGTCAGGTGAAGCAGACCTCCGGGGAAGTTCGGATTCTCTCGCCGGATTGCATGGCCACCGTCGGAGAGGTCGGGAATTCCGAGGCTGAGAATACGACGGGGGGCAAGGCAGGACGTACTCGCTGGCTCGGACGCCGACCCGTAGTACGGGGAGTGGCCATGAACCCGATTGACCATCCGCTCGGTGGGGGCGAGGGCCGTTCGAGCGGGGGCCGGCCACCGTGCTCTCCTTGGGGCAAGCCGGAAGGAAAGAAGACCCGGCAGAACAAACGGACCGACAGGTTTATTGTGAGGAGGAGGAAGTAAGTGCCCAGATCGCTCAAGAAAGGCCCCTTCATTGAGGGCAAGCTCTTTTCCCGGATTGAGGAGATGAATTCTTCAGGCCGAAAGAAGATGGTTCGCACCTGGTCGCGGCGCTCCACGATCACGCCCGAATTTGTGGGTCATACGATTGCGGTGCACAACGGCCGAAAGTTTGTCCCCGTTTACGTAACGGAGAACATGGTGGGGCACAAACTGGGCGAGTTTTCACCCACGCGGACGTTCCGCGGACATGCCGGGTCCGCCAAGGTGACGGGGAGGAAATAGGATGGATTCCAGAGCCACGATGAAATTTATTCGTATCTCCCCTCGCAAGGTGCGGAGGGTGGTGGATCTTGTCCGCGGGAAGCCCGTGGAGCAGGCCCTGGTATTGCTGCGCTCGACGCCCCATGCAGCGGCCCGGAAGGTGGAAAAACTGGTCCGGTCGGCGGTGGCCAATGCGGAGCAGGCGAACGTGGGAAGCCCGGAGGAGATGATGATTTCCAAGTTGGTCGTGGACCCGGGGCCGACGATGAAACGGATTATGCCAAGGGCCCAGGGGCGGGTCAACAGAATCCTGAAAAGGACGAGCCACATCTCCGTGGTCCTGTCCGAGAAATAGCGGAGGTACCCATTGGGACAGAAGACGCATCCGGTTGGTAACCGGCTCGGTATCATCAAGACCTGGGGTTCCAGGTGGTTTGCAGGCAAGGGCACATACGCGGACCAGCTTCATGAGGACGTCGCCCTCAAGAAAGTTGTCAAGGCCCGTCTCTACCATGCGGGGATTGCCCGTATCGAGATTGAACGCCGCGGTCCGGAACTTCGCCTGATCATACACACGGCACGGCCGGGCATCATCATCGGGAAAAAGGGCACCGAGGTGGACAAGCTTCGGAAGCTGCTGGAATCCCTGACCAGCCGGAAGGTGAGTATTGATATCAAGGAAATCCGCAAACCCGAGCTCGATGCGCAACTGGTTGCGGAGAACGTCGCCATGCAGATCGAAAAACGGGTGGCGTTCCGGCGGGCCATGAAGAAAGCGGTTTCGTCCACGATGCGGTTCGGAGCCCTGGGCGTCCGGATAGGCAGCGCCGGAAGGTTGGCGGGAGCCGAGATCGCCAGGACGGAGTGGTACAGAGAGGGACGCGTGCCCCTGCATACCTTCCGGGCGGATATCGATTTTGGATTTGCCGAGGCCAAAACAACCTACGGACTGATAGGGGTCAAGGTCTGGATTTACAAGGGAGACATCCTGCCCGAACACCGCGCCGACGTGGCGGCCCAGGCTTAACGTTTCTACGAGGAGTTACGCTCTATGTTGATGCCAAAGAAGGTCAAGCACCGGAAGGTGCAGAAGGGGACGCGGAAGGGTACGGCTTACCGGGGTTCGGAGGTTTCCTTTGGTGAGTTCGGTCTGAAGGCCGTGGAACCGGGCTGGATTACGGCGCGCCAGATCGAGGCTGCCCGAATCGCCATCACGCGTCATGCCAAGCGTGGAGTCAAAGTCTGGATCCGGATGTTCCCGGACAAGCCCATCACGAAGAAACCCGCTGAGACCCGTATGGGAAAGGGAAAGGGCGGCCCGGAGTACTGGGCGGCCGTAATCAAGCCGGGGCGGGTGCTGTACGAGGTGTCCGGGATTACGGAGGATGTGGCGCGAGAGGCCTTTCGGTTGGCTTCGCACAAGCTTCCCCTGGCGACCCAGTTTGTCAAGCTTGATCAGGAGGTGCTCTAGTCATGAAGGCCACTGAATTGAGGGAGATGAGCGTGGGGGAACTGGAGCAGAAGGAGACAGACCTTCGCAGGGAGTTTTTGAACCTTCGCGTTCAGCAGGCGACGGGCGAAATAGTAAACCCCAAGAGGATGGGGCACGTCCGGCGGGATATCGCGCGGATACTTACGGTTCTCAGGGAGAAGGCGGAGCGCAATGGCTAAGAAAACCTATACAGGCGAGGTCCTGAGTGACAAGATGAACAAGACCGTTGTGGTGGCCGTGACACGGCGGTTTCAGCACCCGCGATACAAGAAAACGGTCAGACGGACCACGAAGTTCAAGGCTCACGACGAGCAAAACGTCTGCCGGGTCGGAGATAAGGTGACGATTATTGAGTCGCGGCCGCTGAGCGCGGACAAACGATGGGTCGTGATGGCGGTGAACGGCCGCGATATCAAGGAAATCCCAGGTGAGACGCCATGATACAGCCAGAAACAAAACTTGTGGTCGCCGACAATTCAGGGGCTAAACAGGTCAAGTGCTTCAAGGTTATGCGAGCCGGTCGGACGGCCGGGCTCGGGGATGTGATTATCGGGAGCGTGAAGGAAGCAGACCCGGGGGGCACCGTGAAGAAGGGACAGGTGGTCAAGGCGGTCGTGGTCCGTACCACCAAGGAGACGCGTCGGCCGGACGGTTCCTATATCCGTTTTGACCAGAACGCCGCCGTTATCATCAATCAGGCCGGGGAACCCGTGGGGACCCGTATCTTCGGACCGGTGGCCAGGGAACTCCGGTGGAAGAACTATATGAAAATCGTTTCCCTTGCCCCGGAAGTGCTATAGGAGAAGAGAACATGTCGCTCGGACTGAAAAAGGAAGATACCGTGCTCGTCATGGCGGGGAAGGATAAGGGAAAGAAGGGGCGTGTGCTTCGCGTAGACCGCGAGGCCGGTCGGGTCACCGTGGAGAAGGTGAATATGATCAAACGTCATTCCCGACCCAGCCGTACGAATCAGCAAGGCGGGATCATTGAGAAGGAGGCGCCCATCGACCGCTCCAACCTCATGCTGGTCTGTCCCAAGTGCGACAAGCCGACCCGCATTGCCACCAGCCGTTTCGAGGGTTCGAAGGCCCGGACGTGCAAGAAGTGCAAGGAGGTCATTGACACCTGATATGGCCAGACTGAAGGAACGTTACCTGAAAGACATCGTGCCGGAACTGCAGAAGCAGTTCGCGTACAAGAACATCATGCAGGTCCCGAAGCTCGAGAAGGTGGTGGTGAACGTGGGACTGGGCGAGGCGCTTCAGAATCCCAAGCTGCTTGAGAAGGCCGTGGAGCAGATCGGCGCCATTACGGGGCAGCGTCCGGTGGTGTCCAAGGCGAAGAAATCCATAGCCACCTTCAAACTCCGCAAGGGGCAGTCGATCGGCTGCAAGGTGACACTGCGCGGAGATCGTATGTACGAGTTCTTGGACCGCCTGATTTCCCTTGCGCTTCCGAAGATCCGTGACTTTCGAGGGGTGTCAGCGAAGGCCTTCGACGGTCGGGGCAATTATTCGCTGGGGCTGTCCGAACAGATCATTTTCCCTGAGATCAATTATGACAAGGTGGAACACGTCCACGGGATGAACGTTGTCGTGTGCACGACCGCGAAAACCGACGAGGAGGCCCGGGCCCTGCTGCACCGGCTGGGCATGCCTTTTAAAGGAACGAAGGAGAACTGACACATGGCCAAGAAGTCCATGATCGCCAAGCAGAAGCGCACCCCCAAGTTTGCGGTGCGACATTATTACCGGTGCCGGATATGCGGACGGCCGCGCGGCTATCTCAGAAGGTTTGGCATGTGTCGCATCTGTTTCAGAAACCTCTCGTTGAGAGGGGAAATTCCCGGCGTAACCAAGGCCAGCTGGTAACCGGAGGAGAAGAGCTTTTCCATGATGACCGATCCTATTGCCGACATGTTGACCCGGATAAGGAATGCCAATACCACCCGGATGGAGAAGGTGGACATTCCGGCTTCCCGAATCAAGCTTGAGATAGCCAAAATCCTAAAGGAGGAAGGCTTCATCAAGGGTTACAAGGTCATGAAGGACAAGAAGCAGGGAATCCTGCGCATCTCACTCAAGTACGGGCCGGGTAACGAGCGGGTCATTACGGGTTTGCAGCGGGTAAGCAAGCCCGGCCGTCGCACGTACGTGGGGCGGTATGATCTCCCTTATGTCATGGGCGGTCTCGGAATGGGCATTGTCTCTACGTCTCAGGGGGTCAAGAGCGACCGGGCCTGCAGGCGCGAGGGTATCGGCGGCGAGGTCATCTGCCACATCTGGTAATCAACGAGGTCGAGTTAACGAGGTCGAGTTATGTCAAGGATCGGTAAAAAACCTGTAAGTCTCCCCAAAGGGGTGAGTGTCGATATCCGGGGCAAGGAGGTCGTGGTCAAGGGCCCGAAGGGGCAGCTGAACATGACGTGTCCGGGCGAAATATCGGCCAGCACAGAAAACGGAACGCTGATGGTCAGCTGTCCGGATGACAGCCGCAAGAACCGGGCGCTCCATGGACTGACCCGAAGCCTTATTAATAATATGGTGGTGGGTGTGTCGGAAGGATTCAAGCGGGTCCTGGAAATTGTGGGGGTCGGGTATCGGGCCGAGGTCAAGGGCAACAATACGCTCGTCCTTGCGCTGGGCTATTCCCACCCCGTGGAGTTCCTGGTTCCCAACGGAATCTCGGTGCAGACGGACAAGAAACAGACCACGATCACCCTTGAGGGGATCGACAAGCAGCTTATCGGGCAGGTCGCGGCCAATATTCGTTCGCTCCGTTCTCCGGACCCGTACAAGGGCAAGGGCATACGGTATGCCGGTGAATCGATCAGCCTGAAAGCTGGCAAGACCGGCAAGAAATAGCGAGCCAGGGAGGAAATTGGTGAACGTTCAGAATAAAAAGGCGTCTCGGGTCAGGCGGCATACGCGGATTCGGAAACGGATTCGGGGTGTGGCAGAGCGGCCGCGGGTCAGCGTCTTCAAGAGTAAGAATCATATCTATGCCCAGGTCATTGATGATGACCGGGGGGTTACGATTGCTTCGGCATCCACCGTGGACCCGGAAATCCGGGGGGCTGGACTAAAGAACACGGGAAACCGGGAGGCCGCCAAGAAAGTGGGAATGCTTCTGGGCAAGCGGGCTTTGGAAAAAGGCGTAAGGAAGGCGGTCTTCGACCGGGGCGGTTTTGTTTATCATGGCCGCATACAGGACCTGGCCGATTCCGCCCGCGAGGCCGGTCTGGATTTCTGAGCAAGGAACTGGAGGAGATATGGAACCCGAAGGGTTGACATTTACGGAGAAGCTGATTTTCATCAATCGCGTCGCCAAGGTGGTCAAGGGCGGCCGGCGTTTTTCCTTCAGCGCGCTGGTGGCCGTGGGCGATGGCGAGGGCCGGGTTGGCGTGGCCAAGGGCAAGGCGAACGAAGTGCCGGAGGCGATTCGCAAGGCCGTGGAGCGCGCGAAGAAAAACATGATGAACGTTCCGCTGGTCGAGGGGACCATCCCTCATCCGGTGAACGGCCGCTTCGGTGCGGGCAAGGTCATCATGAAGCCCGCCCCTCCCGGGACGGGGGTCATTGCGGGCGGTGCGATGCGGGCTGTTTTTGAAGTCGCGGGCATCCACAATATTGTGGCCAAATCCCTCGGAAGCCGGAATTCCTTTAACCGGGTGAACGCCACGATGGACGGCTTGTCCAGGCTGCGGCGTGCCGACGATGTGCTCCGGTCCCGAGGGCGTCTCCAGGAAGGCGCGAAGGACGAAACCGCCGCCCGTGAGGAAAACTGAAAATTCAAGTTCAAGAGCGCAGGCCATTTGGAGGTAGCATGAATCCGGGAGATATCAAACCGGCACCAGGAAGCCGGAAGTCCGCTCGTCGGGTGGGTCGAGGCCCATCGTCTGGCAGCGGCAAGACATCAGGTAAGGGTCACAAGGGGCAGAAGGCCCGTTCAGGCGGCACGGTGAAGCCGGGCTTTGAGGGCGGCCAGATGCCGATGCAACGGCGTCTTCCCAAGCGGGGATTTCGGAATATATTCCGCAACGAATATGCCGTGCTGAACCTCAAGGATCTCGAGCGGCTTTCGGACGTATCGGAAGTCACCCCGGAACTCCTGGTCGAACGGCGGGTGGTCAAGCGCAGCGTTCAGAGCATTAAGCTCCTGGGGGAGGGCGACATTTCCCGAGCCGTGACGGTGCGGCTCCATGCGGTCAGCGCCTCGGCGCGGGAAAAGATCACGGCCGCGGGCGGAAAAGTCGAGGATATCTGAGTTGGCCTTCGGTTCCGTATTCCAGAACATCTTCCGCATCGAGGAGCTCAAGAAGCGCATCGGTTTCACGCTGATGATGCTCGTGGTGTACCGGATTGGGGCCCATATCCCCACACCGGGCATCAATGGTGAGGAACTCAGCAAGTTTCTCACGAACCAGGCCGGGGCTCTGATGGGTTTCTTCGACATGTTTTCCGGTGGGGCCCTTTCGCGGCTCACGATTTTCGCCCTCGGGATTATGCCCTACATCAGTGCCTCCATTATTCTTCAGCTGCTCACGGTGGTGTTTCCGGCCCTGGCGCAGATGGCCAAGGAAGGCGAGGCGGGCCGCAAGAAGATCACGCAGTACACGCGCTACGGAACCATCGTGATTTCCGTCGTGCAGTCCATAGGGATCGCTGTGGGCCTTGAAAGCATGCAGCAGGGGGCCTTTGTACAGAACCCGGGCTGGGCCTTTCGTCTGATGACCATGCTCACCCTCACCTCGGGCACGGCCTTTATCATGTGGCTGGGCGAGCAAATCACGGAGCGGGGCATCGGCAACGGGATCTCGCTGATCATCTTTGCCGGGATTATTGCGCGCTTTCCTGCGGCGGTCATCAACAGCGTACGTCTTATCCGGGATGATCAGATTCCGCTCCTGCTCATGATTGGCGTGGTTATCCTGATGATTGCCGTCATCGCCTTCATTATTTACGTAGAGAGAGGCCAGAGACGGATTCCCGTTCAGTACGCCAAGCGGGTGGTGGGCCGAAAGATGTACGGGGGCCAGAGCACGCATCTTCCTTTGAAGGTCAACACCTCGGGCGTGATCCCACCCATTTTTGCCTCCTCCATTATCATGTTTCCGGCCACGATCGCAGGATTTGTGGCGGTCCCGTGGGTACAGAACATTGCCCAGCAGATGTCTCCGGGCAACACGCTGTACACCGTGCTTTACGTGAGCATGATCGTCTTTTTCGCCTTCTTTTATACGGCGATTATATTCAATCCGGTGGATATTGCCGACAATTTGAAGAAGTACGGCGGGTTCATTCCAGGGGTTCGCCCCGGAAAGTTCACGTCGGATTATATTTATAAGGTCCTGTCCCGAATTACCTTCGGGGGGGCGCTGTACCTGGCGGCCGTATGCGTCTTGCCGGAGATTCTCATCCAGCGGTTCAACATTCCTTTCTATTTCGGAGGAACGTCTCTCCTGATTGTGGTGGGCGTGGCCCTGGATACGGTATCGCAGATCGAGTCCCACCTGATCACCCGTTCTTATGACGGGTTTATGAAGAAGGGGCGATTAAGGGGAAGAAGGGGGTAGTTGCTCCCGTTTGGCTGGCCCCCTTGGGTAGGGGTCTAGCCGAACCTGTCTGACCGACCGTTGTGATCATCATCAAATCATCGGCAGAGATCGAGCGCATGGCCTGTGCCTGCCGGATCGTTGCAGAGACCCTGGACCTGATCGAGGGGATGATCGAACGGGGAATTCAGACCCGGGAACTGGATCTGGCCGCGGAGGCGCACATCGAGGGGCGCGGCGCAAGGCCCGCTTTCAAGGGATACCGGGGATATCCCGCAACCCTGTGCATCTCGGTGAACGATCAGGTTGTACACGGAATTCCGGGTCCACTGAGGCTGAAGGAGGGTGACCTGGTTAGTGTGGACGTCGGGGTCGTGTGCGACGGATTTTACGGGGACGCGGCGGGAAGTTACCTTGTTGGACAAGGGACGGATGAAACAAGGCGACTCCTTCAGGTGACCCGGGACGCCCTGGAAGTGGGTATTGGGGAAGCGGTGCCGGGAAAGCGTGTATCGGACATTTCGCACGCCATTCAGACGGTGGTGGAATCCAATGGATTCTCGGTGGTCAGGGACTTTGTCGGGCATGGTATCGGGCGGTCGCTGCATGAGGATCCCCAGATTCCAAACTATGGGGACCCCGGCAAAGGGGCTCTCCTCAAGCCCGGTATGACGCTGGCTATCGAGCCCATGGTTAATGCCGGAGGCTCCGGGGTCCGGATTCTGGCGGACCGCTGGACCGCAGTAACACTTGACGGTCGGGCCTCAGCGCATTTTGAGCATACTGTGGCGGTTACGGAAAACGGGCCCAGAATATTGACTCGGGTATAGGGCTCCAGTATAATACGCAGCTATCTCGAAGAGCAGGGGGACCGTTTGGCCAAGGAAGACGCCATAGAACTTGAAGGGGAGATCATTGAGACCCTGCCCAACGCCACTTTCCGCGTGAAGTTGGACCAGGGCCAGGAGATCATGGCCTACGTGTCCGGAAAGATGCGAATGCATTACATCAAGATACTGCCCGGGGATCGGGTGACCGTGCAGCTTTCGCCGTACGACCTGAGCCGGGGAAGAATTACCTACAGATACAAGTAAGGAACAGCTACCATGAAAGTACGATCATCGGTCAAACCGATCTGCGACAGATGTAAACTGATTCGGCGGAAGGGTGTCGTCAGGGTCATCTGCGACAAGAACCCCCGCCACAAGCAGCGGCAGGGCTGAGACACTGGGAGCAAGGAGCGACAATGGCACGTATAGCGGGAGTTGACCTTCCGGCCAAGGAGCGGGTGGAAATTGGCCTGACGCGCATCTTCGGGATTGGTCGGACCACGTCGAGCAAGATTCTGGCGGAGTCGGGTGTGGACCCGAACAAACGCGTGCGGGACCTGGCGGACGACGAGGTGATGAGAATCCGCAAGGCAATTGATCAGGATACGAAAGTGGAAGGCGACCTTCGTCGGGAGGTCACCTCGAACATCAAGAGGCTCTCCGAAATCGGTTGCTATCGCGGGCTTCGTCATCGGGCAAACCTTCCTGCGCGAGGGCAGAGAACAAAGACCAATGCACGGACCCGTCGCGGTCCGAGAAAAGCGATTGCAGGCAAGAAGAAGGCAGGTAAATAATGGCTCAGAAGAAGAGAACCGGAAAGACCAAGCGTGAGCGAAAGAACGTGCCGGTCGGTGTGGCGCACGTGTATGCTTCCTTCAACAACACCATCGTCAGCATCACAGACCCTGCGGGCAACGTGATTTCCTGGGCCACCTCCGGAGGGTCGGGCTTCAGGGGGTCCCGCAAAAGCACGCCCTATGCGGCCCAGGTGGCGGCTGAAGCCGCCGCGAGAAAGGCTATGGAAGTGGGGATGAGGCAGG
Organism: Nitrospirota bacterium; assembly: GCA_003235715.1. Lineage (GTDB taxonomy): Bacteria > Nitrospirota > Thermodesulfovibrionia > SZUA-242 > SZUA-242 > SZUA-242. The sequence goes on along the minus strand of QJVM01000046.1, from coordinate 9,040 downwards.
TTTCCGTGCGGGTGAAGGGTCCGGGCTCGGGACGTGAGTCCTCTGTCCGCGCCTTGCAGGCTGCGGGGCTGGAGATCACGCTGATTAAGGATGTCTCTCCTGTGCCGCACAACGGGTGCAAGCCGCCCAAGAGGAGGAGGGTCTAATGGCACGATACGTCGGTGCGGTCTGCCGGATTTGCCGCCGCGAGGGTGAAAAGATGTTTCTCAAGGGCGACCGCTGTTTTACGGAAAAATGCAGCGTGGAACGAAGACGCTATGCCCCCGGCCAGCATGGACAGAACATGCGGACCAAGCTCTCGGATTACGGGGTCCAGCTTCGGGCCAAGCAGAAGGTTCGTAAAACCTACGGAGTGCTCGAGAAACAGTTCCGCAAGTACTATATGCGGGCGGACCGTATGGAAGGCGAGACCGGCACGATCATTCTCCAGTTCCTGGAACGGCGGCTTGACAACGTAGTCTACCGGCTCGGTTTCGCGCCCAGCCGCAACAAGGGGCGCCAGTTGGTCACGCACGGACATTTCACGGTCAACGGCCGGAAGGCCAGCGTTCCCTCCATGATCCTGCGGCCCGGAGATACGGTCGAACTGCGGGAGAATATGAGAACGAATCAGGGCGTCCTCGACAGCATGGAAAGCGCGTCCCACCGGGGCGTCCCCTCGTGGCTTGAAATGGATGCCGCAACCTTCAAGGGCAAGGTGCAGCACATCCCGTCGCGGGGCGAGATTGATACGCCGGCCCAGGAACAGCTCATCGTCGAGCTCTACTCGAAATAGACGCATAGCCGAAACGGCAGGTGTGGACGGGGCTCGAAGGCGCGGTTCCCCTGCAGAAAAAGCAGTATTTCTTCTATACAGATCAGGAGGCCTTGATGGATCTCAGGAAAAAGGGCTTTCAGTTACCTAAGGTACTGGAATTTGATGAAAAGACGCTGACCGAACGCTCGGGACGGCTGGTAGTGGAACCGTTGGAGAGGGGGTTCGGCATTACGATTGGGAACGCCCTGCGACGGATCCTTCTGTCTTCCCTCGAGGGAGCCGGGGTTACCCATATCCGGATTCCGGGCGTTCTTCATGAGTTTGACACCATCGACGGGGTCAAACAGGATGTGGTGGATATCATCCTGAATGTAAAGCAGCTTCGGATGCGCATGCACGGCGATGGGGAGAGAAAGCTGAGGATAAGGCAGACAGGACCCAAGGAAGTCAGGGGGGCAGACATCGAGACGGATGCCGGGGTTGAAATTCTGAACCCGGATATCCTTATCGCTACCCTGGACAAGGGGGCGGAGTTCGAGATGGAGATGACCGTGAAAAAGGGACGCGGATTTGTTCGGGCGGAGCAGAACAAGGATGAGAACCTTCCGGTGGACGTATTGGCAGTGGACTCGATCTACACGCCCATAGAGCTTGCCAACTTTGAGGTGGAGAACGCGCGTGTGGGCCGTTCCACGGACTACGACCGCCTCTTTATGGATATTCATACGGATGGAAGCATATCGCCCGAGGATGCCCTCAGCCAGGCGGCCAACATTCTCATCGAGCATGCGGAAATGTTCGTGCTGTCGGATAACTGCGGAACGGATGACGAAAACCTTGACGATCTGGATGACGATATCGCGGACGACACCCCAATCTTCAATGAGCATCTCCTCAAGAGCATCGAGGAACTGGAGCTTTCGGTGAGGTCCTACAATTGCCTCAAAAATGCGGACATCGAGCATATTGCCGATCTGGTTCAGAGGTCGGAGCAGGAAATGTTGAAGACAAAGAACTTTGGCCGGAAGTCCTTGACCGAGATTAAATCGATTCTGAGGTCCATGGGACTCAAGTTCGGGATGAGGATCGATACGGAGGCTCTTGAACAGGCCAGGGCCGCCCGTGCCGTTTCTGGAGGTGAGAGCAGTGAGACATAGGGTTGCGGGCCGTCATTACGGTCGACATTGCGGTCATAGCAGGGCCCTGTTGCGGAACCTGGTGACCTCGCTCATCGAACACGGGCGGATTGAAACGACTCTGGCCAAAGCAAGAGAGGTTCGGAAAATTGCGGAACCTATTGTGACCCGGGGCATCAGGGGCGATATGCATGCGCGACGCCAGGTGGCAGGGTACGTGTTCACGAAGAGTGCCGTGGGAAAGCTCTTTAACGACATTGCCCCTCGCATGAAGGGACGTCCAGGAGGGTACCTGCGAATCCTGAAGACCCGGTTCCGGCCGGGGGATTGTTCCCAGATGGCGGTGGTCGAATTCGTGGACTTTGAGGAGGTCAAGGCGGCCGCCGAGAAGAAGGAAGGGAAGAAGAAGGCGGCCAAGAAGAAGGAAGGCGAGAAGGAAGGATAGGCCTGTAAGGTGCCTTTGTCAGACGTCCTGATCCTCCTGGCCGTTGTTGCCGCCATGCTGTTTCTCCAGAAGGTGGTCTTTCCCCGCCTGGGAATCCCCAGTTGAGGGGTTGAACCCTCGTCGACGTGTTCGACGAAAAAGAACAGGAAGTCCCCTCCGGAAAAGGGTTAAAGCCAAATGGCAGATTAGTGGATTAGAAGGCCCGGTCAGACGTCCGGGCCTTGTTATTTGGGCCAACTTCCGGTTATCCGCACAGGCAAACGTGGTTCGGGTCGACCCGTAGATGTCCTGTCGGAATGTTCCGTTGAGTTCACATTAAAACAAAACGCGTCCCTTCCTGCAGGAAGGGACGCGTTTCTCCATGGAACTCGGCAAAGGGTTTGCTTATCCGAGGCGTTTTTTCAGGGCCTCAAGTTCGGCCTTGAGCTCCTGGGGCAGGCGGTCTCCAAACTGGTTGAAGTGCTTCTCCATATCCGGGATTTCTGCCCGGTAGGCATCCTGGTCCACGAAAAGCAACTGATTCAGGGCGTTGTCGGAGATATTGAGACCTGCCAAGTCTAGGTCCGCCTTGGTGGGCAAAAGCCCGATAGGGGTTTCGACCGCTCCGGCCTTTCCGTCGATTCGGTCGCACATCCATTTGAGGACCCGGCTGTTCTCCCCGAAGCCAGGCCAGACGAACTTGCCCTCAGCGTTCTTGATAAACCAATTGACGTAGAAGATGCGCGGAGCCTTTTCCCCAAGCTTCCGGCCCATGTCGACCCAATGTTTGAAATAGTCGCCCATGTTATAGCCGCAGAAGGGCTTCATGGCAAAAGGGTCCCGCCGAAGGTTGCCGATGTCGCAGATATTGGCGGCCGTGGTCTCAGAAGCTGCCGTGGCCCCCATGAACACGCCATGCTGCCAGCTCGTGGCCTCGTGCACGAGGGGCACAACGCAGGCTCGACGGCCTCCAAAGATAAAGATGTCTATGGGAACCCCTTCCGGGTTCTCCCAATCAGGGCTGATGACCGGGCACTGAGACGCAGGGGCGGTGAACCGGGCATTCGGGTGGGCCGCATCCGTCCCGGAGGCCGGGGTCCAGTCCTTGCCCTTCCAGTCGATGGCATGGGCCGGGGCGTCCTTGGTCATGCCCTCCCACCAGACCTCGCCATTATCCTTGATAGCGCAGTTCGTGAAGATCACATTTTCCTTGAGGCTGTCCATGGCCATGGGGTTGGAATCATAGGAGGTCCCCGGAGCCACGCCGAAGAAGCCGGCTTCAGGGTTGATGGCGTACAGACGACCGTCCTTGCCAATCTTCATCCAGGCGATATCGTCGCCGATGCACTCGGCTTTCCATCCCGGAATCGTGGGCTGGAGCATGGCGAGATTAGTCTTTCCACAGGCGGAGGGAAAGGCCGCCGCAATATGGTACCGACGACCCTCAGGATTCGTGAGCCGCAAAATCAGCATGTGTTCGGCCATCCAACCTTCGCGACGGGCCATGGCCGAGGCGATGCGAAGCGCCAGACACTTTTTGCCGAGCAGGGCGTTTCCGCCGTAACCGGAACCATAGGACCAGATCAGGTTTTCCTCTGGGAAATGGCTGATGTACTTGCTTTCAATAGGCGCGCAGGGCCACTTGGCGTCTTTCTGGCCTTCCTCAAGCGGTGCCCCGATGGAATGAACGCAGGGGATGAACTCGCCGTCCGTTCCGAGAACATCCAGAACCCGGCTGCCGACCCGGGTCATGATGTGCATGTTGCAGACCACATACGGGCTGTCGCTGATCTCTATGCCGACCTTCGAGATGGGAGAACCGATAGGGCCCATGGAGAACGGTATGACATACAGGGTCCGCCCCTTCATGCAGCCCTTGTAAAGGCCCAGCATAATCTTCTTCAGTTCACTGGGATCGATCCAGTTGTTGGTGGGGCCTGCCTCGTCCTTGCTGCGTGTGCTGATATAGGTGCGGTCCTCGACACGGGCCACGTCGCTGGGGTCCGACCTGAAATGAAAACTGTTTGGACGACCGGTGACCGGCAGGGCCATGCCGATATCCTTCATGTGGCCCATCAGGCGGTCGTATTCCGCTTTGGAACCGTCACACACATAGATATTCTTGGGTGTGCAGAGGGCGGCGGTCTCCTCGACCCATTTCTTGAGCTTCGCGTGTTTAATCTCACTGATGTCCATGGAATACCTCCCAAAATAAAGAGTTTTACTTCCGTGACCCCGCAGAGGTAAGTGCCCGGCGTCTCGTCAGGCTGCGGACGGCGTCCGGGGCAGGGTCACAACCCGAGGCCTAGGGCCATCCGTCGCGGGCCGAGGTCCGCGGCGACGGTCAGGCGGGATGCAGACGTACCCAAAAGTTGCATAGCTTATTACAGCACCATCAGGAAATTCAAGCGTGGACCGGGCCGGGCTTCTCATTCATCCGGAAACGCTCTCTATGTCCAGCGTACGGGATTCCAGCGGAGTCTTCCGGAAATTCCGGGGGGGGCAATACCTGATATAATGGGCAACGGTGGCCGTCCGGGCGGCCGAGGCTGAGGATTACCCGGTTCACGATATTCTTATCCAAGAGGATGTCCTGATGTTCGTCTACCTGAATAATCGACTGGTACCGGAGGAGGAGGCTGTGGTTTCTGTTTATGACCACGGTTTTCTTTACGGGGACGGAATCTATGAGACCGTACGGGTCTATGAAGGTGTCGTCTTCATGTTTGATGAACATCTCAGGCGGCTTGACCGTTCAGCGAGCCTGGTCTCCATGAAACTGCCTTTGACCGAAACCGCCATCCGGGGGGCCGTAATGGAAACGCTCCGGGCCAACGATCTTGCCGATGCCTCCGTCCGCATCAGCCTCACCCGCGGAGCCGGACCTCTGGGTCTCGACCCCGACCTGTGCGAACGGCCGACCTTCGTGATCTATGCACACCCGTTCACCAACTACCCGGCGGAACTTTACGAGCAGGGAGTACGGGTGATGATTGCCAGGACCCGGAGGAATCATCGGGAGGCGTTGAACCCGCAAATCAAGTCCCATAACTTTCTCAATAATATTCTGGCCAAGATCGAGTCCAAAGAGGGGGGCTATTTCGAGGCCATCCTGCGCAATATCGAGGGGCATCTGGCAGAGGGTACCGTGACCAATGTCTTCTTCGTCAAACACGGTATTCTTTGCACTCCGGACATCGAGGTGGGACTCCTGGACGGCATCACGCGCAGTCTCCTTCTGCGGCTTGCCCTTGAGATCGGGATGAAGGTGCGGGAAGGACGTTTCCGCCCCGGTGATATCAAGAATGCGGACGAAGTGTTCATCTCGAATTCTTTGATGGAAGTCATGCCGGTGGTCTATGTCGGAACCGAGATGATCGCGGCGGGAAAGGTCGGTCACTGGACCGAACGTCTTCTGGAAGCCTATCGGCAGGCGGTCCGGGAACATATTGACGCTGTGAAGAAATCATCCGAGTAAGGAATTGCGGAGGTCCAGTGGGAGCGTATACGATTGCCTTGGCCGGGAAGGGTGGAACCGGTAAGACCAGCATCGCCGGCCTGACGGTGCGGTATCTGACGGAGAGACGCAGGGGGGCGGTGCTCGCCGTGGACGCGGATTCGAACAACTGCCTCAATGAGGCTCTGGGGGTTGACGTGCATGCCACCATAGGAAACCTGCGGGAGGATTCCCTTAAAACGATTCGCGAGGGTTCCGACCGACCGGGTGGCATGAGCATGGAACAGCTCTTTGATTATCAGGTGCAACAATCCATCGTGGAGGCCAGAGGGTTCGACCTCATGGTGATGGGGCGTCCCGAAGGCCCCGGCTGTTACTGTGCGGCCAACAATATCATCCGGAAGTATTCGGACAAACTTTCCGACCAGTACGAGTATGTGGTCATCGACAATGAGGCCGGCATGGAACACCTTTCCCGCCGGACCACACACGCGGTGGACCTGATGCTGATCGTGAGCGATCCGACTGTTCGGGGCCTTCGAACCGCAGATCGCATCAACCGTTTGGTGGGCGAACTGGACCTCGATGTGAGGAGGCGGGTGCTGATTATCAATCGGGTTGCCGGAAATGAGGGCCCTCAACTGAAGGGCCTGGCGGAAGACCTCGGACTCCATGTGGCCGGGGTCGTCCCGCAGGACGAGTCGGTATTCGTGAACGACCTAAACGGGAAGCCTATCTTTTCCCTCCCCCTTGAGAACTCGGCGGCCGTCCGCTCGGTTTACTCCACGCTGGACGGACTGAACATCCCCTGAAAAGCCCCCCCTAGACCCTTTGACCTTGTCGGGTTGCTCAGGGGGAGTCGGTCGGTTGAGCGCGGCGTCAGCCGGATTCCTGCTGCTTGGCTTCGTTCCAAAGGGCGTCCATCTCTGCAAGACTCATGTCCTTTAGGGGTCGACCCTGTTCCCTAGCCGCCATCTCGATGTGGCGGAACCTGTGGATGAACTTGCCGATAGTGCGGCGCAGGGCGTCCTCGGGGTTTACGCCCACGAAACGTGCGGTATTGACCATCATGAAGAGGATGTCCCCGAACTCGTCCTCCATGGCGCCCGGCTCGCCGGAAAGGACCGCGTCTTTGAACTCCGACAACTCAGCCTCCAGTTGTTCGAGGGCATCTTCCTTGCGGTTCCAGTCAAACCCCACCTTTGCGACCCTTTCCTGGAGCCGCTGGGCCCGGAGCAGGCTGGGAAGGGAGCCTGGTATTCCTTCGAGGAGACTCTCCCGGATCTTTCCCTCCTCCTTTTTCAACTGAGACCACTGGTCAACGACATCAGAGGGAGTGCGGCAGGTCGCGGCACCGAACACATGGGGATGTCGCCGAATCATCTTGTCACGAATCTGGCGGATCACATCCTCCATGGTGAAGTGGCCGGCCTCCTCAGCCAGCCGGGCATGGAAGACGATCTGAAAAAGAAGATCCCCCAGTTCCTCGCGAACCTCTTCGGGATTTCCCGAATCTATGGCCTCGAGGACCTCGTAGCATTCCTCGACTAGGAAGGGTTTCAGTGTGTCAGGCGTCTGCTCCCTGTCCCACGGGCAACCACCGTTAGGTTCCCGGAGGTTCTTCATGATTTCAACAAGTTCCTCAAGCGGCATGGTTATGAAGTATATGTGTGCGCCGCGCCCCGGTGCAACTAGGCACCCGTGGCCGGGTCCGGGCCGCTTTTACGGCTGGAACAGTTAGAATCACCCCCAAGGGACCCAGATGAAACGCTACCGAATGCTCATTGAATACGAGGGGACCCGGTACGTCGGGTGGCAGGTTCAGAGGGAGGGGCTCTCGATACAGGGCCTGCTGCAGGAGGCCCTTGAACGGGTTACGGGTGAGGCCGGGCCGGTCGTCGCCGCAGGTCGTACCGATGCGGGCGTGCATGCGCTGGGCCAGGTGGCTTCGTTCCACAGCACGACCCGGCTACCTCCGGAGGTTCTTCTTCGGGCCCTGAACGCCAACCTGGCGGCCGATATTCGGGTTCTGAAACTGGAGGAAGCGCCGGCGGATTTTCATCCCCGCTATACTGCCTCGGGCAAACGTTACGTCTACCTCATTCAAAACCAGACCCAACCGTCCGTCTTTGCAGGCCGCTGGGCCTGGACGGTTTCCTGTCCCCTGGACGTTACGGCCATGCAAACCGCCTTTGAGGCCCTGGTCGGCCGACACGATTTTTCGGCCTTCCGTGGGGCCGGATGCGGAGCCCGGAACCCTGTCCGAAACGTCACGCGGATTCTCGTGGAACGTCCTGATTTCTGCGAGGTTATGGGTTTGCCTCTGACCGCTTCCCTGGTCCGAATCACGGTTGAGGCGGACGCCTTTCTCCGGCACATGGTCCGGAATCTGGTCGGTTTCGGCGTCGAGGTCGGCCGGGGCCGGCTGAATCCCTCTGAAGCATCCCGTATTCTCCAGGGCCGTGACCGCCGGGAGAACAGGGCTCCCACGGCTCCGGCCCAGGGACTCTTTTTGGTCCGGGTTTTCTATCCGGCTCCCGTCTTTCAAGACCATCCTAAAGTTTCACTTTAGACAGGGCGATACATAACCATAACGTTCCGGCATCCTCAGATCCCGGAGCGAGGTTCGTTACATCTCAAAGGGTTATTGCTTGCGATCAACCTTGAGCAGGGGGTCAGAGTATGGCTGAAAAGAAATCGGGAATGACCATCAGGACCAAGCTTCTTTCAACGGTGGTCTTCCTCGTCATCATTTCAGTGAGTGTCGGTTCACTTGCCTATTACGGCTTCTGGAAGGCTCGGAGGGCTGTGCAGGAGGTTACGGAACAGACGATTCCGGACCTGGCCCTCGCGGACGAGGTCAACACCCTGGTCGCGGCGGCCCGCCGTTATGAAAAGGAGTTCTTTCTGTTTTCGAGCCTCGGGACGCGCAGCGAGGCCATACGGAAGAAGCAGGAAGAATACTATGGCAAGATGAAGGCCAGCTTCAACGATGTCGGAAAGGGCCTTGACCGGCTGAAGGGCTCTTCCATGTTCGCAGCCGTTTCAGAACAGAGTGCTCAAGAGGAGACCCCGAGAACCCAGCAATTGAAGGAGTTGTCCGCAAACATGGCGGTCGTGGAAACGGCCTATCGGAACACCATCCAGTCCATGGACCCTATGGCGGTGGAACTTTTGGGAGGCAAGGGCTTTCTGGAAGTCTCAAAACTGTACGAGGTATACCGGGGCAATGTCCGCAGCCTCGAGGAGGGTGTCGGAAACATCCA
>QJVM01000018.1 GCA_003235715.1 Nitrospirota bacterium | reverse complement strand
CCGGTTCACAACCTTTCCGATCAGCACCTGGTGTCCGATATGCAGCCCGTCGAAGTTTCCCAGGGTCACGACGCCCTTCTTCGCGCAGCAACCCTCGACCTGTTCAAGGTCGGTAAACAGTTCCATTCTGGGACCTCCCAGCATCCGGGACAGTTCCCGGTAGATCTCCTTCCCGATCTCGATACCGCGGTCCACGAACTCCGGACCATAGGATTTGCCGGTCACGGAACGAAACGTCGTTTTCACGCGTCGGATATAGTCGAGGTTCTGGAGAAACCTCAGGTGGAGGGACTCGAGGGAGGGCGCGCCCGAAGACCGCATCATCAGCCACAGGGTATGGGTGAAGTTGTCCGGACCCCAGCGGAACTTGTCCGCATCATATAGGACGTCGCTGATCAGGCGGCTATCTTCATCAGAGACTTCGACCGTGGGCTTGAAGGCCTCGTGGTTCCGGACCGCGATGACGATCCGGGCAAGTTCGCCTTCCCCGAGCCCGGCCGGGCCGAGGATTTTTTCCACCTCGGCCGCTCCGGCCAGTGCGTGAAACTTCTCGGTGCGTTTAACATCATGGAGAAGTGAGGCCAGCTGGACCAGAAGGACCAGCCGGGCCGTCTCCTCGGCGGTCCTGCCCTGCCGAGCCGCCTCGGCCATCATGACGGCTCCGGCATCCCGGGCCACGGTCAGGGCGTGAAAGAGGCCGTGCCCCAAATTGTCGTCGTCAGACTGGATGTGGCGGCGGCATTCTTTGAGGAGCGTCGAAGCCTCCAGAGCAACCTCCGAACGGGCCAGTTCCTCCCTAAAGTCGCTGAAGAAAGACACTTCAGGAAGCTCACGGGCCATCCTGCGGGCAGTCTCCCTCAAATGCTCAATCGCTTGCTCGGAGCGGCTCCCGGATTCAGGCATGGCCTTCCGGCCCTTCCCCGGACCCGGTGGATTTCTTGAACGCCTCTTCAAGGTCTCCGTATTTTTCACGTGCGTACTCCACGGAGCGGTCACGGACGTCGTCGATCATCTCCTGCCTGGCTTTGAGAACCCGTTCGACAGACAGCCCGAGTTTGGTCGCGAGCGCCTCCGCCGACATTTCCTTCTCGAAATGGAGGTGTGCAATGGTCACCTTGAGGAAGTCATCGATGATCAGACGTTTCAGTTCCGGGTCATCATCCGGAACCGCCGTGCACGCCTCGTCAAATCCGAGGCCACGGCCAAGACCCTCCCGTATGATCTCCATGCCCTTGTTATAGGCCTGCTCGTCATCTTCCGAGAATCCGCCGTCGTCAATGACCCCGTCCCAGGTTTTGGCCATAATCCGTCTCCTTATCTTTCGTTATTCATCCCCGGCTTGCCCCCTTCGCAGCCTGTAGTTGGCGGACGTACTCGTAGATACAAACCGCGGCGGCGGAGGCCACGTTCAGGCTTTCAGCGTGTCCCTTTACCGGAATGGTGAAGAACCCTTGGCACCAGGCGCGAGCCCCGGAACTCAACCCCTGACCTTCGCTGCCGAAAACGAGTACCGTCTTTTCCGGGAAGGCGGTATCGAAGAACGGTGTTCCTCCATGGGCCTCGGCCCCGAGGATGCGGTATCCGCTGCCCTTCAGAACCCTGAGGTCCTCCGAACTTTCTGCCCGTACGACCGGAAGGTGAAAGAGGCTTCCGGCCGTCGCCCGGAGGGCCTTCGGCCCCAGGGGGTCGGCACTGCCCGGCAGAAGAAGGACGGCGCCTGCACCCGCAGCATCCGCCGTACGGATCAGCCCGCCCAGATTTCCCGGGTCCTGGATGCCGTCAGAAACCACGACCAATCCGGATGTCGTCTCAAGAATATCCGAAAGGGTCCACGCTTCAAAATCACCCACGGTGAGAACGCCCTGGGGCGTTCGGGTGGCCGACAGTTTCCGGATCACCGGGGCGGAGGCCAGAATGACCTCTGCCCTGGAGAGAACCGGGTGCGACAGCAGAGCCCCAAACTCCCCTGAGCGCGCCCTTTCTTCCAGTACAAAGAGGTGGCTGATGTGAACACGGGAGGATCGAAGGCCCTCTTCCACGAGGTGGGGGCCTTCCAACACAATGCGCCGGCGGGGACCTTGGTCCGGGTGCGATCCCTCGAGCAGGTTTCGCAGCAGGGGGTTCGAAACACTGGTGATTCGACGCATGACGGAGGGCATCTCAACGCCCGCCCTGAAGGGCCGCAGTCGTCCCTTTCCTAGAACTTCCCGTCGCACCAGGCGCAAATCTCTTGGTGCAGGTCGAACATGCGCCGTACCACGGGACTCTCAAGGCCAAGTCTGCTGGAGAAACGTTGAATGCTCTCCTCGAAAGAGATGACGCGATGCCCGTATACGAGATTGTCCGCATAGGCGACGATTTTTTCTTCAGCCGTTTCCGGCAGATAGTGGCCAGGTGGAAGGCCCGCCTCCTGCGCCTCGATGCTGGAGAGCCCCGCCCCGACGTGCCTTTGAATGATGTGCCGGATCTTCTCTGGAAGGCCGAGCTGGCCCGCCAGCCTAACTCCCTCCGCCACATGCTGGAGCCCCTGGGTCCTCACCCTTCCCAAGTCATGAAGAAGGGCGCCGGCCTCGACCAGGTTCCGGTCCACCCGGACGGAAACCCCCTCGCAGAGTTGAAGGGCCAGGTCACGGACCGCCTCACAATGGGCCACAAGGGCGTTGCTGGCGCCAGAGCGTCTCAGAATTTCGAGAGCTTCATCGGCCGTGACAAGGGATGCAGGCGCGTTGTTTGATACGTGCATGAAGGGGGAAAAGCGTTCCGGCTCCCGGAGCCGCCAGAAAACAGTCATATTCTGAGCTCAATTGTTGATTATTGTGCAAGGTTTCGGCGAGTATATACAACTGTTGTTTCAGGTTGGATTTCTTTCCAGAGACCTTATCTTGACCAATACTTTTGCACCCGACTCTGCCGCCCCGGGCGACACCCTGCCCTTCCTACGGATTCCCTCCGGGACTCTCGTGGGGACGTCCGGTCCAAGAGGCCGATGCTGCCTCCCCTGACCATCAAGGGCCATACCCTGTCCACGCCCATCGTGCAGGGAGGTATGGGCATTGGCGTCTCGCTCTACCCTCTGGCCCGGGCGGTGGCCGCCGAGGGGGGCGCCGGAATCATCTCGAGTGCCGCGCTGGACCGCCTTCTTTCGAAGCGGAACGGACGTCGGTACAACTCTTACGAGGCCGCGTACGAAGAAGTGTCACTCGCCAATGAAGCCGGCGGAGTGACGGGGATCAATATCATGGTGGCCCTGGTCCGCGATTACATGGACAGCGTCAAAGGCGCCATTGATGCGGGGGTCAACCTCATCATCTCGGGCGCGGGTCTGCCCATGTCCCTTCCTTCCATCGCCCGGGTCAAGGATACCGCGCTGATTCCGATCGTATCTTCCGCACGGGCCCTGAAAATTATCATCAAACGATGGGAGCGCCAGAAGTATCGTCCGGACGCTGTGGTGCTGGAAGGACCCCTGGCTGGAGGCCACCTCGGCTTTCAGCTGGACGAGATAGACAGAGAGGAAAACCGGCTCGAAACCCTCCTTCCCCCGGTCAAGGAAATGGCCCAGAAGTACGGAGATATCCCGGTTATCGTCGCCGGAGGGATATACTCCCATGCGGACATTGTTCGCTTCCTGGAGATGGGTGCGGACGGGGTCCAAATGGGAACCCGTTTTCTGGCCACCGTTGAAAGCACGGCCACCGAAGCCTACAAGCAGGCCGTGGTCGGCGCCAGGAAAGAGGACATCGTTGTGGCGGTGCGCCCCGCTTCGCCCTGCGGTTTTCCCTTCCGGGTTCTCAAACAATCTCCCATGTACTTGGAATCCCAGCAGGGCCTTCGGAAGCCCAAATGCGACAAGGGCTATGTGCTCCTCAAGGACGAGGAAGGCAAGTTCACGCGCTGTCCCGCAAAGCTGGAGGAGAATGCCCGGGATTACTTCTGTATCTGCAACGGGCTCCTCAGCGCGGCAGACTACAATCCGGAGAAGGAAAAACCCCTGTATACCGTTGGAACGAACGCAGACCGCGTGGACCGCATCATGACCGTCCACGACCTGATGACTGAACTAAAGAACGCTTCCTGAGGTCTCTTCTCCTCGGGCCCCCGGATTCGCTCCCCTTGCCGGGTTTCTCCCCTCTTTTACGGTCAACTCAAAAGGCAGTCCACCCTTATAAATTGGCGTTTCTTTATTGCTGTGCTCCAAGGCGTGGTGGTATACTTTCCGACTATTCAAAAAGTTCCTGGAGGTTCTCCCCATGGTTGAGGGCAATATCCGGATTGGCCTTACGTTCGATGATGTTCTGCTGGTCCCCAGCAAATCCGACGTGCTCCCCACCGAGGTCTCGGTGGCCACGCACCTGACCGATGCCATCACGCTGAACATGCCCCTGCTGAGCGCAGCCATGGATACGGTGACCACGGCCCGAATGGCCATCGCCATGGCTCGGGAAGGCGGCATTGGTTTTATCCACCGCGCCATGTCGCCCGAGCTACAGGGCTCCGAGGTGGACCTGGTCAAGAAGTCCGAAAGCGGAATGATCATTTCCCCGATCACGATCGGTCCAGATGACAGACTTTCCAAAGCCCTGGCCATTATGGAACGTTACCGAATCTCCGGGATTCCGGTGACCAAAGGCCAGCAGAAGAAGCTGGTCGGCATCCTGACCAACCGGGACCTCCGCTTCGAAACCAACGTCGACCGGAAGGTATCCGAAGTCATGACCCGCCGTCGGCTGGTGACCGCCAGGGTGGGCACCACACTGGATGAAGCAAAGGAAACCCTTCACCAGCACCGGATTGAGAAGTTGCCCATCGTAGACGAGAACGGACATCTGATCGGCCTCATTACGATCAAGGATATCGAAAAGCGGCGGAAGTACCCCAACGCGTGCAAAGACGCCCATGGCCGTCTCCGAGTCGGTGCGGCCGTGGGGGTCGGTCAGGATGCCCTTGACCGGGTGGACATCCTCGTCGGGCACCAGGTGGATGTCATTGCCATCGACACCGCCCACGGTCATTCCCGCGGAGTGATTCAGATGATCCAGGACGTCCGGAAGAAATACCCTGAGGTGGCCGTTGTGGCCGGGAACGTGGCGACCGCCGATGCCACCCGGGAGCTGATTAAGGCTGGAGCCAGTGCGGTCAAGGTCGGGGTGGGACCGGGCTCCATCTGCACCACCCGAATCGTTGCCGGGTCCGGGGTTCCCCAGCTGACCGCCATCATGGACTGCGCCGAGGCCGCGAAGGGTACTGGCGTTCGTATCATCGCAGACGGCGGCATCAAGTATTCCGGAGACATCGTGAAGGCGCTCGCCGCAGGCGCAGACACGGTCATGGTGGGCAGCCTGCTCGCGGGCACCGAGGAAAGCCCGGGTGAGACCATTCTCTCGCAGGGCAGAACCTACAAAAGCTACCGGGGTATGGGGTCGCTGGGCGCCATGGAGGTGGGAGGCCGTGACCGGTACGGTCAGCAGGCGGTAGAAACCCAGAAGCTCGTGCCCGAAGGGGTGGAGGGCAAGGTCCCTTACAAGGGCCTGGTGTCCGAGAACATTCATCAGCTCGTGGGCGGTCTCCGCTCCGGAATGGGCTACTGCGGATGCAGTACGCTCACCGAGCTCAAGGAAAAGGCCCGGTTTATCCGCATCACGCCGTCGGGCCTGAAGGAAAGCCACGTCCATGATGTGACCGTAACCCGCGAAGCCCCCAATTACAGGCTCGCCTGACGATCATGCACGAAGAGAAGATTCTCGTTCTCGACTTCGGGTCCCAGTATACCCAGCTGATCGCACGCCGGATCCGCGAGAGCAAGGTGTACTCCGAGATCATGCCCTTCAACGTCTCCCCGGAGACGATACGGGCGTTCGCGCCGAAGGGCATTGTCCTCTCCGGAGGCCCCTCCAGCGTCTACGACCCAGGAGCCCCGCTTCCGGACCCGGTCGTATTTGAACTGGGCGTCCCGGTCCTGGGCATCTGCTACGGCATGCAGCTTATTGCCCACATGCTTGGCGGGAAGGTCGCCCCCTCCCGGGAAAGGGAATACGGTCGGGCCGAACTTTTCGTCGACCGGCCCGAGGGGCTTCTCTGGGGTATCACGAGTCCGAACGTCGTCTGGATGAGCCACGGTGACCGGATTGAAACCCTTCCGCCGGGCTTCAAGGGTATCGCTCACACCGAGAATGCGCCGGTGGCCGGGGTCATGCATCCCGGGAAGTCGATCTACGCCCTTCAGTTTCACCCTGAGGTGGTCCATACCGTGGAGGGCGTTCGCATTCTTCATAATTTTGTTCACAAGATTTGCGGCTGCAGCGCCTCCTGGGAGATGGGTTCCTTCGTGGAATGGGCGCTCCAAGATATCCGGGAGAAGACCGGCGGAAAGCGCGTCATCTGCGCCCTCTCGGGCGGGGTCGATTCTTCTGTCGTGGCCCTGCTCATCCACCGGGCCATCGGCGACCGCCTCACCTGTATTTTTGTGGACAACGGCCTGCTTCGTAAGGGCGAAGCCGAGAAGGTGGTGGACACCTTCGGAAGGCATTTTCACATTCCTCTCGTCCACGTGGCCGCCCGCGATCGGTTTCTGAACAAGCTCAAAGGAGTGACGGACCCGGAGCAGAAGCGGAAGATTATCGGTCGTGAATTTATCGCGGTTTTCGAGGAGGAGGCGACCCGCGTGGAGGATGCGGAGTTCCTGGCTCAGGGCACCCTCTATCCGGATGTAATCGAAAGCGTCTCCTTCAAAGGTCCCTCCGCCGTCATCAAGTCTCACCACAACGTGGGCGGGTTGCCCGAGGTGATGAAACTCAAGCTTATCGAGCCCCTGAGGGAGCTCTTCAAGGATGAGGTCCGGATACTGGGACAGGAACTGGACTTGCCGGAAGAGATCTGCTGGCGTCAGCCTTTTCCAGGTCCGGGCCTGGCCATCCGCTGCCTCGGGGAGATCTCTGGCGAACGGCTGGACGTATTGCGTGAAGCCGACCACATCCTTCTGGAGGAGGTCAAGAAGGCCGGGCTCTACCGGAAGATGTGGCAGTCCTTTGCAGTGATTCTTCCGGTGAAGGCCGTGGGGGTCATGGGGGACGAACGGACGTATGAGAATGTGATTGCCCTTCGGGCCGTGACCAGCCTCGACGGCATGACGGCGGACTGGGCGAGGGTGCCCTACGAAGTTCTGAATACTCTATCCAACCGGATCATCAACGAAGTCCGGGGGGTCAATCGCGTGGTCTTCGATATCACCAGCAAGCCCCCTGGAACCATCGAGTGGGAATAGCGTTGCCCCAGGGCGGCCGCCTCGCAATGTCGCTTCACGGCGGTCCGTTCCTCCACCTGTAGCATGAAAGAACGTGTTCAGAAAATCCTGGCCGGCGCTGGCGTAGGCTCCCGCCGAAAGGTGGAGGAAATGATTGCAGAGGGACGGGTCCGGGTAAACGGCGAAGTGGTGGCCCTTGGGGCCAAGGCCGACCCCATCAAGGATATCATCAAGGTGGGGAACCGACGTATCCATACTTCGGAGCCCCGGATCTATATCGCCATGAACAAGCCCAGAAGCGTGATCACATCGGCCTCCGATCCCGAGGGCCGGAAGACTGTTCTCGATCTCCTTCCGGGGATCCGGTTCCGGGTTTATCCCGTGGGCCGGTTGGATTACCAGTCCGAAGGCCTCCTTCTCCTGACCAACGATGGAGAGCTTGCAAACCGTCTCATGCATCCGTCTTCAGAGGTAGGCAAGGTCTATCACGTGAAAATCCAGGGACAACTGGAACCCGGTGCGTTGTCGCGTCTCAGGAAGGGGGTTCGTCTGGAAGATGGTCTGACGGCCCCCGCCCGCGTGACCGTTCTCGAAACAGGCGAGAAGAGTTCCTGGATTGAGATCATCCTCCACGAGGGGAGAAACCGTCAGATACGTCGGATGGTGGAGGCGGTGGGCCACCGGGTCCAGCGTCTCCGACGTATGAGTATAGGACCTGTTACCCTGGGGAAATTGAGGGCGGGAGAATCACGCATGCTTACGGATGATGAGGTTCGCCAACTGGGGAAACGGGCCTCGGCCAGGGGCGAAGGAGGACGACGGAAATGATGAGGTCGCATCGCTGCGGCGAATTGAGAGCGGAACACATCGGTCAGGACGTGGAATTGGCGGGCTGGGCCTGGCGACAGCGAGACCACGGGGGCCTCGTCTTCGTCGACCTGAGGGACAGCAGCGGTCTGGCCCAGGTGGTCATCAGTCCGGAAGTTGCCGGTGACATTCACAATCACGCCCACGCCATACGGAACGAATATGTCCTCCGGGTAAAGGGACGGGTACGAAGACGCCCGGAGGGAACAGCCAACCCCAATCTCCCCACAGGGGAGGTCGAGATTGAGGTGCACCGCTTGGAAATTCTCAACGAATGCAAGACCCTTCCCTTTCTCATCGACGAGGGTCCCGAACCCTCCGAAAATCTCAGGTTCCGCCACCGGTACCTGGACTTACGGAGGCCCTCGGTCCAGAACCACCTTGTAGCCCGGAATCGCATCGTCTCGCACATCAGGAGTTTTCTGGACCACGAAGGGTTCATCGACGTGGAAACGCCCGTGCTCAACCGGTCCACTCCTGAGGGGGCCCGGGATTACCTGGTTCCGAGCCGTGTGAACCCTGGTTCCTTTTACGCCCTGCCCCAGTCTCCCCAGCTTTTCAAACAAATCCTCATGGTGGCCGGGTTTGACCGCTATTACCAGATTGTCAAATGCTTCCGGGACGAAGACCTCCGGGCCGACCGCCAGCCTGAATTCACCCAGGTGGACCTTGAAATGTCCTTCGTTTCGGAGGAGGACGTGATGGGACTCACCGAGGCCATGATCCGGCACGTCTTTCGCCAACTCCTCGAGAAGGAGATAGGGGAGATTCCCCGCCTTCCCTTCCGTGATGCCCTGGAACGCTTTGGTTCCGACAAACCCGACCTCCGTTTCGGTCTTGAACTCCGGGACATGGCCGACCTCGTTCGAAACAGTTCCTTCAAGGTGTTCCTGGACACCCTCGGGAGGGGAGGGAGGGTCAAGGCGATCTGCGTCCCGGGGATAAGCGGTTATTCCCGCAAAGACATGGATGTGCTGACCGAAGAGGCCCAGGGCTACGGGGCCAAGGGACTGGCGTGGATCCGGGTGAAGGACACGGGATTCGAATCGCCCATTGCCAAGTTCTTTCCCGAGGAAACCCTCAAGGCCATGGCGGCCCGTATGGAGGCCACCGCCGGGGACACCATGCTCTTCGTGGCAGACCAGCCCGCCGTGGTGGCCGAAACCCTGAGCCGCCTGCGGGGTTCTCTGGCCCGGCGGTTGGGGCTGATTCCGGAAGGAGAGTACCGTTTCGCTTGGGTCACCGAATTCCCGCTCCTGGAGTGGGATGAGGAACTGGGGCGTCACCAGGCCATGCATCATCCCTTCACGGCGCCCGTTGACGAAGACCTGGAAAGACTCGAATCGGGTCGGCGCGAAGACCTTGACGCCGTTCGGGCACGGGCCTATGACCTTGTTCTGAACGGTTTCGAAGTTGGCGGAGGAAGCATCCGAGTTCACAGGGCAGACGTCCAGGAGAGGATGCTGGGAGTTCTCCGCATCGGACCCGAAGAGGCCAGGGACAAATTCGGGTTCCTGTTGGAGGCCCTGCAATACGGAGCACCGCCGCACGGCGGCCTGGCCCTGGGCCTTGACCGTCTCGTCATGCTGATGGTGGGGGCTTCCTCCATACGGGACGTGATTGCGTTCCCGAAGACCCAGAAGGCCGTCTGTCCCCTGACCGATGCCCCCTCGAGGGTTGACCCCAAACAGCTTCGGGAACTCCACATTCGGCTCGACATTCCCGGCGATTGACCAGAAGTCGCCCCGAAGGCGGCCACAGGGCCCCTGTTTGATTTACACGGAAGATGGTGAAGGCTAAAATGAACCGAACCTCAAGGCCCTTGGGTGCGGTCTCTAAGGCGCTGAACTGACCCATGTTCAGAAAGTTCATACTTGCTCTTCTGGTTCTGGCCGCCGTGGCCGGCGGATTTTTCGTCGGACATAAGGTGGGCCTTCGTCGGCTCATGCCGTCCCAGGAACGCGACCGCAACGAGCCCCGTCCCGTGGCCATTCCGCAGGTGCCCGAGCAGCTCCGGGAAAGCAGCCGGGCCTTTTCGGATGTGGTGAGAATCGTTGGGCCGGCGGTCGTGAATATCTCTTCGTTTCGCGTCGTGGAACCGGCCAATGGAACGCATCCCTTCCGTGGAACCCCTTTCTTCCAGGATTTTTTTGACTGGCCTTTTCGCGACCGGGAAGAGCCCGGGGATACGGAACAGGGCATGGGGTCGGGGGTTATCGTATCCGAGGACGGTCTCATCATTACCAACAATCACGTTATTGAAGGCGCGGATGAGATCCGCGTAACCCTCCAGGACCGGGAGGAGTTCCCGGCTACGGTCGTGGGCGTGGATCCCAAGACCGACCTGGCCGTTCTTCGCATCGAGAAGACCGACCTGGCAACCATCCCCTGGGGCGACTCCGAAAATCTTGAGGTGGGCGAGTTTGTACTCGCCATCGGGAGTCCCTTTGGTCTGTCCCGAACCGTGACCATGGGGATCATAAGTGCTACCGGACGGGCTAATGTGGGGATTGCGGACTATGAGGATTTTATTCAGACCGACGCCGCGATCAACCCCGGGAATTCCGGCGGCCCCCTCGTCAATATCCAGGGGGAACTCATTGGTATCAATACGGCCATCTTCTCCCGAAGCGGCGGATACCAGGGCATTGGATTCGCGGTTCCCAGCAACATGGCCCGTCGCATCATGGAACAGTTGCTCTCGACGGGTCGGGTCAGCCGGGGGTGGCTCGGTGTGACGATCCAGGACATAACACCGGACATCTCACGCCACTTCGGTCTTCCCGAAGTCCGGGGAGCTCTCGTGGGAGATGTGGCGCCAGGGAGCCCGGCCCAGGAGGCCGGCCTTCAGCGGGGAGACATACTCCTTGAGTTTTCAGGAAAACCCGTGGCCGACGTCTCGTCACTGAGGAATCTCGTCGCCTCCGCTAAGGTGGGCAGTGAGGTGAGTCTGCTCTTCTGGCGTGACGGGGAGCAGCTTCGGCGTTCCACTCGCATCATCGAATGGCCGTCCGAAAACCCCGAAGCCGTGGCTTCCGTGAAGCCCCTAGAACCGTCCTATTCCAAGGAAGATTGGCTCGGTCTCAAGGTGATGGTCCTCACCAGGGAGATTCGACGCCAGCTGGGCCTCGCCCCTGGAGAAAAGGGCCTCGTAATCGTGGGCGTCCGACCCGGAAGCGCGGGGCAGGCGGCCGGCCTCCGCAAGGGTGACGTGATCCTCGAAATCAACCGCAATGTCGTATCGACGTTGAACGAATTCGATCGGGCGGTAAGCACGGCTCCCGGAGACCAGCCGCTTCTGCTCTATATCCGGCGTGGAGAGAGGAAGGTCTTTGTCTCCGTGCCGCCAGGATGAATACAGGGTCATGCGCCGGACCGTCTCGAGTCGAAAACCCGGTTCGCAAATGAAAGAGTAAAGGCCATTAAGCATGATTCTCCGCATTCTTTTCCCTATCCTTCTCATCCTCACGGCCACGGGCGCGGGATATCTCGCCGGGCACGTCGCGTTAGGTCTCGGTTACGGTTTTTTGGCAGGCCTTCTGGCCGTCGTGGCCGAACTCTTTTTCAGAAGATATCCGTTGTGGGCTCTTCTGGGCGGGGCGGGGGGCTTTCTCGTAGGCATGGTCTGTGCGTATGCCATAGCCATGCCCATGGGCAATTTCGCCCTGGTGGCTGACCTGCGGCTCGATATTATCCCTTTCATCGTTCTGGGATATACCGGCTTTGCCATCGGGTTTCACCGGGGCAGAGCGTTCACCTTCTCCCGGGTATTGGACGCCGTCCGGCAACGTCCGGCTTCAGGGTCGGTAAAGATTTTTGATACAAGTGCGATTATTGACGGCCGTATCGCCGATGTCTGCGAAACAGGGTTCGTTGAAGGCCCTTTCGTAATTCCGCAGTTCGTCCTCCGTGAACTCCAGCACATTGCCGATTCGTCGGATCAGAAGAAGAGAACCCGGGGTCGTCGGGGGTTGGATATTCTCCGGAAGATTCAGAAAATGTCCGGCGTGGATATCCGGATTCTCGACGAGGACTTTCCCCGCATCAGAGAGGTCGACGAGAAACTCGTTGCGCTGGCTCGTGCACACAACGGAAAGGTCGTGACCACGGATTACAATCTGAACAAGGTCTGTGAAGTTCAGGGCGTTCCGGTACTGAATGTCAACGAACTCGCAAATGCCCTGAGGCCGGTCGTTCTCCCCGGCGAATCCATGAAAGTCACCATAATGAAAGAAGGCAAGGAACAGAACCAGGGAGTCGCTTACCTCGACGACGGAACCATGGTCGTGGTGGAACAGGCAAGCCGCCTTATTGGGAAAAGGCTCGATATTTCGGTCACCAGCGTACTTCAGACCACGGCGGGCCGGATGATCTTTGGCAAACTGAGGGACGATGCCTCTTCCGGCGAGGATTGATCTTGGAACAATAATGCCTTCTCACCAGACTTCAACCAGCCGAAAAGTCACCGCCATCGTGGCGGGTGCTGGAAGCGGCAAGCGCATGAGAAGCGCCACCGTCAAGACCTTTCTTGCCGTGGCGGGACTGCCTGTGGTGGTACACACCTTGAGGGCCATTGCCGCATGTCATGAGGTAACGGACCTGGTGCTTGTGGTTCGTGAGGAGGACGAAAGTCTTCTGTCCGAATATATCAAGCGGCACGGGATCCTCCGGGTCAGCCGCATCGTGCCGGGAGGTCGTGAGCGGCAGGATTCTGTCTATAATGCGATGAAAACGCTGGAGTCCGACACGGATGTGGTCGTCGTTCACGACGCGGTCCGTCCGTTTGCCCCTCCTGAACTTTTTCGGCAAGTTATCGATGCAGCCCTCTCGGGCACTGCGGCCATTGCCGGCGTGCCCCTCAAAGACACCATAAAGACGGTGGGTAAGGACGGGTGGGTCCACTCCACGCCGGAACGTACAAGCCTCATGGCGGTACAGACCCCCCAGGCGTTCCCCTATGCCGTCCTCCGTGATGCCTACGAACAGGCCATGAAAGAAGGCTTCTATTCCACCGATGACTCGGCCCTGGTCGAACACATCGGCCAGCCCGTTCGGGTCATTCAAGGAAGCTATGAAAATATCAAGATTACGACGCCCGAAGACCTGATTCTGGCGGAGTATATTCTCCGGCATGGAAAGCCCTCCACCCCCGAGGAGGGATCATGAGCTCGCGTATCGGTTTCGGCTACGATTCGCATCGTCTGGTGGAAGGGCGTCGGTGTATTATTGGCGGGGTGGAAATTGCTCATCCCCGGGGCCTGGAGGGCCATTCCGATGCTGATGTGCTTTGCCATGCCATCATCGATGCCGTCCTGGGCGCTCTTGGAGAAGGGGATATCGGGCAGCATTTCCCGGATACGGACCCGACATGGAAAGGCGCCGACAGCGTTGACCTCCTGAAGCACGTTGTTGAGCTGACGGGCCGTAAGTGGCTGAATGTTGAATGGATCGACGCCACAATCATAGCGGAAGCCCCGAAACTGGCCCCCCATATCGAGGCCATGAAGAATGCCCTTGCCCGTGCGGGCATTCCGGCCGAGCGAATCAGCATAAAAGCCAAGACCAATGAAGGCATGGGCTTCATCGGCCGGGGGGAAGGCGTGGCGGCCTATGCCGTCTGCTTGTTGTCCTCCTAATGGAATGTCCAGGTCGAGTCAAATTCCTTTGACCACCGGCAGAACATGAAAAGATATTGAGGCGAGGAAGCACATGAAGAAGGAATTCCTGCTCACAGCTGGGGTGGTCGCATTCACTCTTTTCATAGCATACGGGGCTATTCGTTTCATGTTTCCGGAACTCGTGGGAAGTTTCCACCGGATGAAAGTTCTGAAAGTCTCTGAGGAGAAGGTCCCTTTTTATGATTCTGTATTTCGGGATGAAGATTATGCATCCTCGGAATTTATCATCGACGACCCCATCGTGAAACGAGCACGTCCCCTTCATCCCGACTTGGGGGGGAAGAATCCGGGAAAGTACCTGAATGGGGGGCCCCATGACATCCTTGGATTTCGCAATCGGTCCGTCCCCTATGTGGCAGACGTCATTGCGATTGGTGATAGTCAGACCTACGGAGTTAATGTTCCTGTTGATTACAGTTGGCCTAAGGTTCTCGAACGCGAACTGAAGGATCGCGATGCAATCGTTTACAGCATGGCCACCGGAAGCTGGGGGGCGGTGGAGTATTTCGAAATCGCGTCAAAAGCACTCCGGTTGAGGCCGCGTCTTCTGGTGGTTGCATTCTATTCCGGGAACGACCCTCTTGAATCTTTCTGGATGGTTTACGGAAATGACCGTTGGAAGGAACTGCGACCGGATCCCGCCCTTCGATTATCCGATGCCCCCAAATACACGTTTCCGGCCCCCGTATCCGAACAGTGGGCGGTGAATTTCCGGGATGGCATCAGCACAACGTTCACACCGAAACTGAGGTATGCCGCCAATCAGAACACTCGCGCAGTTCATGCAGGTTACGAAATCATGGCCCGCGTCGCCGAACGTATCGCTGTAGAAACGCGGGGACAAGGTACCCCGCTCCTGCTGACCATCATTCCCACCAAAGAACTGGTCTACGCGAGGAAGGTCAGCCACGATGGGGTGACTCCGCCTCCTGAATATATGAATCTGATTTTGGCGGAACACAAAAATGTCGCGTTCCTTGCGTCGCGCCTGTCGACAATCCAAGGCGCCCAGTACGTGGATTTGCTTCAACCCCTCCAGGAGGCGGCCCTGGCCGGTCAGTTCCTGTATCCCCGAAATGCAAACGGACATCCCGTTGACCCCGGCTACGAAATAATTGCCCGTTCCCTGCTCGGGACAGTTGTGCAATCTGTTCCGCTTCGGATTGATGCTCTTGTCAGGCTTGTAGACGTAACTTTGGACGTTGACCAGCTTTTTCTCGTCAGAGAAGGGAGGTTATGGGTAGGATCGGCCGGGATATTTCAAAGCAACGGATGGAATATTAATGATGCGCAGGCTGTCAGCCTGCGAGATTTGGCTAATCTGAAGCATGCAGGAATAATATCAAACGTTGATCGGATAGCCTTTGGACCCAGGAATTAGCTTCTCTTCGTTCTTTTGGAATTCAACTACGTCTTTGTTACGGGGCGCACCTCTCCAGTAGCTCTCTTTTAATCGTTAACAGTGATAATATTTGCCTCAGACTTTGCGCGGAGGGACTGAAGTGCCACATATTCTTGCTGCCGTTCTTGCGGTTTTCATACTGGCAGGTTGCCAGCCAGCGGTTGTTCATAAGGAGGACGGTCTACCACCAACCGTGTCTCCCGAAGTCAGGATGGCCAGAGAAGCCGGGTGGCCCGTGGCCCTCTCCGGGCTTACGGGGCTTCGTGACGAACGCAATGGAATCGCGGTGCGCTTTACCCTGGTCAACGTTTCTGACCGGACCCTTGACCGCCTCTATCTCACTGCCTACCTGAGAGATAACGCCGGCGACCCGGTGCTCGACGACCGCAGCCGTTCCATTTACAAGGAACTGGTGTTTGCCGGACCGGTCAAATCCGGTGAAATCCGCTGGGGCGAGAGGGCCCAGATTCCGGCGGCCTTTCATCACCGGCACGCGACCACGGTGCACATCCGTGACCTTCGGGCGGTTTTCGATAACGGCGCGGAGACTTCCGTGTTCCGGGTGGAGGGGCAGAAACTGTTCACAGGACAGATTGTTGATGCCGGCGGCTAGCGCTGCCGACTGAATCATGGGGGGGTCTGCATCGTAAGACGATCACGTGCGGAGAAACATCTCGTAAAGCGTCAAGATGATCTCAACGACAATGAGCAGGACAATGTACCATTCCACACGCAGGGTCCGACGTGCCTGCAAAAGCTCCAGCACGGTTTCCGCAGTTCGCGAAACCAGCTGCATCTTCCTCTCCAGCGCGACCTGTCGCTCCCTGATCTCATACTCGTCTTCGAGTCGACCATAGAAACGTTCCAGTTCCGGGTGGTCCCACAAGAGGTCGGGCTTCTCGCTGACCGCAGCGCGCCCCACCATGTCCTGAAGACTGAGCAAGGTTCCCCCGATGAGTTGCAGGAGGTGGCGGCCTTTCGGTCCATAACGGCCCTTCTCCCGGAGGCTCACGGCCAGCGGTTCAATCTGGTCCAACTCCTGGGCCACCCTGTTTTCGTAATATTCGAGCACAAGACTCTTGGCCAGAATTTCGGCCACAACCTGATAGCGTTCCAGGGTCGTTTCATGCACGTAGATGAGCCCTTCTTCAGGACCTTCGCGACGAGACGGGTCAACCCGAATGAGGACGTCCTCGGCAATGGGCGAGGAAAACGGATTTATGAACAGGGCGCTCATTCCCTGGATGAAGGCGTCCGCCTCATGGTCCGGAACGTTCATAAGGACCACCACGCCGTAACGGAAGAAGATACCAAGACCGGCTTCGCCCACTTTCAGAGTGAGCGGCATGGGGGAAAGCCTGACCGCCGATTTGAGCGGTCTGACGTTAATTCTGCGGGCAAGAATATGGGCGCGAACTGAAATATCCTCTGGGCTTCCCGGACCTGCGGAATCGGATGGCTTCATACATGCAATCATACCGGTTCCTGCCCTGACGTGCACGTCAAGGAGCCCTGATTCTTTAGCGGGATGCTTAGCACGTCGTGCAGCCAATGATATGATTGGAAGTGGAGAATAATATGCACATCCATGTATGACAGGATTTGAGCCACGTCACGTTGGACTTCGCAGGGTCGCAACTCACCCCGCTACAAGGAGGGTTTATGGACGCAATCGATTGCATCAAGAGCAGGATGAGCATACGGGCTTTCAAGCCTGAACCCGTGCCCCAGGAATTGCTGAAGGAGATTATCGAAGCGGCAAAATGGAGCCCTTCCTACAAGAACACCCAGCCTTGGGAGGTCATGGTGGTTTCCGGCGCCAAGAAGGCCGCCCTCTCCACCATGATGGTGGAACTCCTGGAAGGAGGCGAGGAGCCTGCTCCGGATCTTACCGCGCCGGTCTCCTGGCCACCCGCTCAGGAAACACGGATCGCTCACCTCTTCAAGCGGCGGTGCGAGGAAACCGGAATCAACCTGGCCGATCCCAAGGTGGCACGTACATCAAAAATCGTGAATTTCAAGTTTTACAAGGCGCCCCATGCCGTCTACCTTTTTCAAGACAACTCCCTTTCCCAATGGTCGCTTTTTGACCTCGGGCTCTTTGCCCAGAGTCTCATGCTGGCTGCCCATGCAAACGGACTGGGGACCGTGCCCCAGGCTTTTGCCACAGACTATGCGCGTCAGATAAAGGCGTTCCTCTCTATACCGGGGTCAAAGCGTCTTGTTCTCGGACTGTCGCTCGGATTTCCGGACATGGACTCACCGGCCAACAAATTCCGTACGGATCGTGTTCCCACAGAAGAACTGGTCTCCTGGGTCGAATAGACCGGAGAATCGTGTGACGCCGAAGAACATAAACTCACTGGGGCGCCCTGAACGGCGCGTCCTCACAGGAAAGAACGCTTGAAGCCCCCCGGGATTGTTCAGGGGCCCTTTGGTCAAACCGACCGTGCGGTTACTAACGTCGGCCTCGGGGGCGAAGGGATACTCAGGACCACGCGTCGGGGGCCCGAAGCCCAGGCCGTGGTCCTCCAGGCGCTCCGTTCGGGGATAGGCTATTTCGATTCCGCCCGCGTATACCGGGACAGCGAACTCTACCTCGGCTCCATCTGGAAGAATGACCCGGATATCCGAAGCCGTATTTTCCAAGCCAGCAAGTCGGCAAGTCGGAACAGGGCCGATGCTCTGCGTGACCTCGAGGAAACGCTCGCCCGTCTGGAGACCCACTACCTGGATCTCTGGCAGATCCACGACATCCGGACCATGGAAGAGGTCCGCCAAGTTGCCTCAAAAGGGGGTGCCCTCGAAGCCTTTCGCGAGGCCAAAGAAACAGGTAGGGTCCGCTACATTGGGGTCACGGGACACCACAGCCCGGCCATTTTGACCCGGGCCATCAAGGAATGGCCCATGGACTCCGTCATGATGCCGGTGAACCCCGTTGAGGAACATATCGGCGGCTTTCTCAGCGAAACCTTGCCCGCGGCAAGGGACAGGGGCATGGCAATTATCGGCATGAAGGTTCTTGGAGCCTCCCATTACGTTCTTCCCGAGCAGGGGGTCACCCCCGATATGCTTGTCCGATTTGCCCTCTCTAAGGGAATCACCGTAGCCATAGTGGGATGCGCCACAGCGGAGGAGGTCAAGATACTTGCAGAGGCCGGACGCAACCCGCCTCTGGAAGAAGAAGAAAGGAAACGACTACTTCACATCTTTGAACCAGCGGCCCGCAGACTGGCGTTCTACCGCGGCGAGATATAAACAGGAAGTCCTCCTCGTTGAGGAGGACTTCCGCGTCCGTTACCAAGAACCAAGGCTAAGGAGTTTTAGATCGCCCCGCCCATCGAATTGCAGCAGCCTCAGAAGAACATGAAAAACAGGAGTGCCGCGCCCGCGATACCGCCTCCGGCAATAGCGATTCCTGTGCCGGCGCCCCCACCGCCCCCACCACCGCCACCGCCATCGGAGGAAGGCGGGGGTGCCGTACCCGGGTCGATGGTCGTGATACTGAATACGCTGTCTGAGGCATCGGAGTTGAGTAAAGTGTTCCCATTGTAGGCTTCGACCTTCACCAGGGCACGGTCCGTATCCGCCAGCAGTATGGGGACAATCCAGGAGTAGGACGTGGCACTGCCGCTATTTACGGTCCCGATCAGGTAATAGGTGGCCCCGCCGTTTTGTGAATAGTGGAGCATATAGCGAGTAGCTCCTGACGCCGCCGTCCAGCGAATGGTAAAGCCGGTTGCACTGGTAAGGGCTTCGCCTCCGTTCGGAGCAAGCAATCGAACCGCAACTCCGTGAATGGCAAAAGTCCGGTCCGAGGTGTCCATGCCGAGGACAGCGCCCGCGGAACTCAAAGCCTCAACTCTCATGAGACAGCGGTCTGAATCGGCACCAAGAACCGGGACCGTCCAGGTGCGGGATGTTCCCGTGACCCCGGTCGCAATTACGGTCCAGGATCCGCCTTGATTCACGGAATAAGCCAGACGATAACTATTAGCGCCTGAGGCTTGGGCCCAGCTGATTGTTACTTGGTTTCCCGAAGATAGGACCTCCCCACCATTCGGGGCAAGAACTACAGGACTCATGCTGCCATCATATTCGTAAGCCCCGAGGTCCGGCGCCCCGTTGATTACGCGACTATGCCCTTGGACATCCACCGAAGGGGCCTCGGGGTGCCCGGATAATCCTCGGTCAATAGCCGGCGACCCGCCTGCTAACAGAAAGACGCTGCTTGCAGGGCTAAGAAAAAGAGGGTCGCCAGTGATATTGGTTGAGTCAGGAATAAAAGCCGGGTCTGAAAGGGACACTCCGCCCGCGAAATCCGCGAGATTATGCGAAAGTTCCAGTATTCCGGAGAGACTGGCCGCCGAGTAGATATTGATATCGCCACCAGCCGATGCAACGTTGTCCCAGACGATGTTATTGGTCACATCCGAAGTGGCGGAACTACCGGCCAACCACACATCAATGCCTCCCCCCTGGACCGATGCCGTATTCTGGGCAACCGTGTTGTGGATCAGCGTAATCGCACCGGAAGTGGTGGCAGCGCCTGCTCCCCCACCGATGTCTGCTGTATTGTCATGGATAACGTTATTGGCAAGGACAACATCGCCCGAAATGTTATCAACAAAGACACCGCCGCCTTCGAACGCATCACAGCTGTTTAGAAGATTCCCCAACACGTCCACCCGGCCGTTTCGGGTATAAATGGCAAGGCAGCCGCCAGCACCGTCAGCCACAGGGTTCATACCATTCGTGAGCTGGAGTCCTTCGACCAGAATATTCCCCGAACTGCCTGTCTGCAGGGTATCGATGGTCAGAACCGTTCCGTTCTGCTCCCCATCAAGTGTGGTCGCACCCGGGAGATACTGACTGGCCGAACATGCGGAATTATATCCACCAATAACCCTGAGGTCGTTACTCTCCTGGGGTCCTGCAACATAGCTGAAGTTCCCGGTGTAATATCCGGTCTGAAGAAGAAGCGTGTTCGAGCGTCCGTCATCTTCAGCCTCGGTCAGGCATTTCTGGAGCCAGAATGAATCAGATACACATGTCGTCGCACTGGTCCCTGAAACGTTCCAGCGGCAACTGCATGGGTCTGAGCCTTGATAATATTCATTCAAATTCGTGACGCCATCGCCGTCAAAATCACCCGTGGCATCCTGCTGAAGATTGGAAAAATTACTCAATTCCCATACGTCGGGCAGTTTGTCTAGATCGTTATCCAGGAACGCGACATCCTGCGGCGACACGCTCACCCCGACCTGGTTGGAATAAGAACTCTCCAGGGTCCCCTTATACGCGGTTACGGCAAAAGCATAGGAATTCCCCGGAAGCAGGCTTGCAACCGTCATGCTCAAGGACGTGCCAGCATCCAGTTCGTTCTGATAAGGAGGAGTCGCGCTGTTGGGGGAATACTTGAGTTTGTACCCATCCACAGCGCTCGGGGATGGGTCCCATGCAAGGGTCACACTGGCCGCATGGGATGTGGATGCAACCAAGAAACTCAGAAGAGATACGATGATGAATCGGCCAAGAGGGGTACATCCAAAAAAGATTTGTTTGCCCATGCCACACTCCATGAATGAAATTCAGATTTCTTCATGTCCGGCAGCACGAAGGCCGCCAGTCTGAATCTCTGGCGGCCCGGCAAGCGTGAAGTCCTCAGAAACACCTTTTACAGCTGAGAACCCTTTAGCTCCGAAGCTCTGCGTCCCCAAGTTTCCCTGGGTTTGCTCTGAGCAGAGGATTTTTATCTATGGCGCATGTTTTAACACGCCACGTGTCAAACATTCAACCCATTGAAATTAATACATAAATCTAAGGCGTTACCCCTACAAACCTAAACAACAAAGACAGACTTATCAACA
>QJVM01000126.1 GCA_003235715.1 Nitrospirota bacterium | reverse complement strand
CCCGCTGTGTGTTCTCGACGAAGTGGATGCGCCTCTGGACGAGTCCAACACCGACCGATTCGGAAATATGCTGAGGGGAATGGCCGAGAACACCCAGTTCATCACCATCACGCACAACAAGCGAACCATGGAAGAGGCCGATATCCTTTACGGCATCACGATGGAGGAGCCCGGGGTCAGCCGCATCATCTCCGTCAAGATGAGCGATTACGTGGCTGTAGGTTGAGCTTCAGAACTGAACGCCGGCTTCCACGAAGGGTCCGCTGACGTCGATATCGGCCTTGATGTCGAATTCATCCAGCCGCAGGGATTCGTAGCGCCAGCCCGCTGCAATGAAAACCGGTGACAAAGAGGGCTTTATCTTGACGCGTCCAATGAGGTCCATCAGGCTGTTATCGCCGTAAGCGATACCCCGCCCTTCGGCTTCCAGTGAAAGCCAATCCATGGGCCTCAGCTGCGCTCCGAGGAAAATTGTCGGGATGGGAAGTTGCTGACTGTCCGATTCCTTCATCGTCTGGCCTGAGACAGTTCCCGTGACCGCTCCCCGGTAATCAATGTATTTGAGATTCAAGCCGACATCCACATTGAAGGTCTTGAGGGTCGCGGTTTCCATGAGCGGAATTCCGTAGTACAGAGCCAGATCGTACTGGTCCAGCCGCACGTCGAACTCAAAGGTGGAATTGGCGTCAAAGACCTCATCCCCGAACTTGAAGGATAAGGGTTTCTGGCCGGTTCCGCTGAAATCCATGGGGGTTGCCATCAAGTAGATATTCGGAATGAGAAGCGGCATATCCAGCTTGAGACGGCCGTAGACCCTCTGCTCCGTATCCACGTCAGCGTCGTCTTTCAGGTCGATTTCGTCGGAGGAAACCACGGTGTTGTATCCGAAGTTTCCTTCAGGTTCATGACGGCCCAGTCCGACTGCTGCTTCAAATCCCAATGCCCAGACCTGAAGCGGGAGAAATAGGACAATAGCCAGGATTACGAAAGAACTCTTTTTCATGAGGGCCTCCCAGTCGATAGGTTCGAATCCATCTCCAAATTGGGTCCTACCGTTGCCAATCGGCCGTTTCCCCTGAAATCTTGAGTCGAAATCCACTGATTATAAGGTTTCAAGGTAGGGGGTGTCGTGCCGGGGATCGGGGCCTCCGAATTCCTCAGTCTTTGGAAGAACTGCATAGATACTGCAACCCGGCTCCTGCAGACCCCACTCATCCGGGAAGGTCGGGTCTGTCTTGATGTTACACTATAACATTCAAGGGGTCCGGACCGGCCAGCGGTGGTCGGAGCGTTTCTGCCAGAACATCTACAGCGCTATTTTTCAGACGATTGGAGACAAGATGAAGACCGGGGGTTACGTATACGGAAGCGGCCTCTTCCCGCCGGCGGGACACGACCATGAGTCCTGCAAGACCCGTCGGCTTGACCAGGCAGAGGAGGTCTGTCAAACCCGTAAGCTAAGGCTTACACCGCTCAGGCGAAGGGTTCTAGAGATCATTCTTGAAAGCCATGAACCCATCGGGGCTTACGCCATTCTGGCCCGGCTTGCGGAGGAGGGCAAGGAGGGACCGCCCACCGTGTACAGGGCACTCAACTTTCTGATGGGCCACAAGCTGATCCATCGCGTAGCTTCGCTGAACGCCTACGTGGGTTGTGCTATGCCCGGGCAACCCCATTCGGGGCAATTCCTGATCTGCCGCTCCTGCCGGGTTTTGGTCGAGTTGAACGATTCCGAGATAGATGCGGCGATCCGACGAAGGGCCCGTGAAGCGGGGTTCAGTCTGGAGGAACAGACGCTTGAAAACTTTGGGGTCTGTCCGAATTGTGTCGGGAGACAGCCGTCTTGACCCAAAGGGGTCGCAGACAGGAGTCGAGAGGTTTGGAACGCGTGCTGGAAGGCTTCCGGAAATCGCCGCTTGGATTAACCCTAGCGGAGGGGGGCCTCCGGTTCATTCTGCCGGTAGCCATGTCCGTACTTCTCCTTCTGACGCTGCCCTCAGCCTCGCAGGCGGGAATCGGAGTATTTGTGAGCATTCTTCCACAGAAACACTTTGTGGAACGGGTGGGAGGCGGGGCGGTAGAGGTATCGGTTCTGGTTCCGCCGGGGCGGAGTCCCGAGACCTATGAGCCTACGCCCCAGCAGATGGTCCAGCTGGCCGACAGCGAGATTTATTTCCGGATCGGGGTCCCGTTCGAGGACCGCTGGATCAACAAGATTCGCCGGTTAAATCCCCGTCTGAAGATCGTGGACCTCCGGGCCGGTATTGAACTCCGTGAGGTTGAACCGACGACAGTTGACGATCACCCAGGTGAAAGCGACATTCGTCATGCCCATACGGGAAAGGATCCCCACATCTGGATGAATCCTCTTATGGTATCCCGCATGGCGGTGGTCATTCGGAAGGTGCTGGGAGACCACGAGGTGAACCTCCTGAGCGAATTAGAGACCAATTGTGCCCGATTCATCCAGGAACTGGAGGCCCTCGACCGTGAAATCCGCAACCGCCTGGGCGGAGTCCGGCTGCGGGATATCTACGTGTACCATCCTGCACTCGGTTACTTTGCGGATGCCTATGGTTTGCGACAGGTTGCCGTGGAACGATTTGGAAGGGAACCCGGACCGAGGACGCTTCAGTCACTTGTGGAAGCCGCCCGTCGGGATGGGGTTCGTGCCCTGCTGGTTCAGCGGCAGCAGGGGTCGCGAACGGTCGAGGCCATCGCGTCGGCTATGGGGGTGCGCATCGTATACTTTGACCCTCTGGCCGAGAACTACGTGGAAAATCTGCGCTCCTTGGGGATGATTCTTCAGGAGGTTCTGTCATGAGCGTTTCGAACGTGATCGAAATCGTCGATGTGTCCTATTCCTTCGGAGAGCTTCAGGTCCTTGAGCACGTGACTTTGTCTGTTCAAGACGGCGAGTTCCTCGGCCTTGTGGGGCCCAACGGGGGGGGCAAGACGACCCTGCTCAAACTGGTGCTTGGCCTTTTGAGACCGGACCAGGGAAGCGTCAAGGTATTGAGCACTACCGTGGATGAGGCCCGCCGCCGCCTGGGCTACGTTCCACAATATGCCGGATTTCAGCGGGACTATCCGATCACGGTCGAAGAGGCTGTGATGCTCGGTTGTCTCGGGCGGAACGGGTCCCTTTTCGGGTGGTCCTCTCGAGACCATACGGCGGCCGCGCAGGCCATGAGGGAGACCGAAATATACGATCTGCGTAAGCGCCTCATTGGCGCTCTGTCGGGCGGGCAACTTCAACGCGTCCTCATCGCCAGGGCCCTGGCCTCCGAACCCGAGATCCTGGTCCTGGACGAACCCACGGCCAATATAGATTTACGAATGGAGGAAAACGTGTTTGAACTGCTTCGGCAACTGAACCAGCGTATGACCATCGTGGTCGTCTCACACGATATTGGCTTCATCTCTCGATATGTGAAGAGGGTGGCCTGCCTGAACCGAACCCTCGTGTGCCATCAGACGTCTGTATTGAGCGGAGACCTGATCAAGGACCTGTACGGGCCGGTCCACATGATCCCGCACGAGCACTGAATCCGGAGGACGTTTATGGCCGAGTTCATCCAAGCCCTGACCCATCATGAGTTTCTGCAGAATGCCCTTCTGGCGTCCATGCTGGCCAGTATCGCCTGCGGCATATCCGGAACCTATGTGGTGGTGAAAAGGATTGGCTATCTGGCTGGAGGAATTTCACACGCCGTGCTGGGTGGCGTGGGGGCCGCCGTATTTTTCGGGCAGGAACCAACATGGGGGGCCCTCCTGGCAGCCGCGGTGACCGCCTTGCTTGTGGGATGGATCCATCTCAGGGCCAGGCAGAACGAAGATACCCTGATCAGTGCGGTCTGGGCCGTGGGCATGGCAGCCGGAATTCTGCTGATCTCGCAGACCAAAGGCTATGGCGTCGACCTTATGAGTTACCTCTTTGGCAATATCCTTATGGTCAGCCGCAGGGAACTCTATTTCATGGGGGTGGCCGATATCGGGGTTGTGGCCCTGGTCTACGTTCTCCATCGACCTTTTCTGGCCGTGACGTTTGACGAGGAGCATGCGCGGATTCGAGGGGTGCCTGTGGAGCTTGTGTACATGGTTCTGCTGATGATGGTGGCCCTCACCGTGGTGCTGCTCATCCAGGTCGTGGGCCTCATCCTGGTTATCGCCCTTCTGGCGCTTCCTGCGGCCATCGCCTCCCAGTATGCCGGCTCGCTCAACCGCATCATGGGTCTGGCAGTGGTCTTGGGATGGCTGTTTTCGGCAGGAGGCCTGGCGCTGTCGTTTGGGCCGGACCTGCCGGTCGGAGCCACAATCGTCATGGTGGCCGGACTGGGTTATCTGTTGTCCACGGCTTTATCGTCCGCGAGGCGACGGCGGTCCTGACCTTTTACCCTTCTGTTTCCGCTGTCCGACGGTGGTCCCTTCCTCCCGGCTCCTCGGTTTGACGAATAAACGGATCGGCGTCCCGGTAAATCCAAATTCTTCTCTGAGCCTTCTTTCAAGAAACCTGAGATAGGCAGGGGTCAATCCCCTGGGGCGGTTGGAAAAAACAGCAAATCCCGGGGGGGCGGTTCTTACCTGGGTCACGTAAAGGAGGCTCACCCCACGGCCCCCGACCCGGGGAGGTGAGGCTTCCCGTTTTATTTTGTCGATGAAGGCGTTCAGGGCCGCGGTACTGATACGTTTCCGATATTCAGCCAGTACGCTGTCAATGAGCGGGAATACCCTCGTAATCCTCTGACGGTTGAGGGCCGAGATGGAGAGAATCGGGATATGCGGCATGAACCACGCCGATGTTCGGATTTCGTTCGTGACCTTCTGGAGATAGGCGTCCGTTCTTTCCGTGAGGTCCCATTTATTCACGAGGATGATGGCGGACTTTCCAGCCTCGTGAACCATCCCCAGGATCTTCTGGTCCTGCTCTGTGAAGCCGGTGGAGGCGTCCATGAGAATCAGCACGATCTCCGACCGGTCGATACTCCGGATGGTGCGCACCATGCTGAAATATTCTACCGGCTGATCGATGCGTGACTTCTTGCGTAATCCGGCCGTGTCGATCAGGAGGTAGGGTCGTCCGTGGTAGCGGCAGACCGTGTCGATGGAGTCCCGCGTGGTCCCCGCCACCGCGCTTACGATCAGGCGCTCCTTGCCCAGAAGGGCGTTCACGAAGGTTGACTTCCCGGCATTGGGTTTGCCGACCACGGCAACCTTAGGAAACTCTTCTTCTTCCAAATCTCCCGGGACCTTCGGAAGAAGCTCCGTGATCTGCTCCCTGAGCTCCGAGACCCCGCGGCCATGCAGGGCCGAAATCATGAAGGGCTCCCCGGTTCCCAGGTAAAGGAACTCGGAAATGTTTTCTTCGTGACGGGGGCCATCCACCTTGTTCACGACCAGCAGCATCTTCTTGCCGGATCTTCTGAGCTCGTCGAGGATGTCGCGGTCGGTAAAGGTCAGCGGCTCCTGTCCGTTGACCACGAACAGGACGAGGTCAGCCTCCTCCACGGCGATCAGGGCCTGTTTCCTTACCTCGGCCGGGATCTCATCCGTGGGCTCGCTGATGATGCCTCCCGTGTCCACCAACATGACCGGATGACCGTTCCATGTGGCCGTGGCGTAGTGGCGATCGCGGGTGATGCCATGGACGTCCTCCACGATGGCCGAGGGCTCACCGAGGAGCCTGTTGAACAGGGTGGACTTGCCCACATTGGGACGTCCGGCAATGGCTACCAGGGGTTTTCGCATAGATCAGGAAGGGAAGCCAGGAGTTGGCCCGCACGGAATCCCCTCCGCGCGGCGGTCATCCTTCACTCGATTTCAAAAATCATTTC
Organism: Nitrospirota bacterium; assembly: GCA_003235715.1. Lineage (GTDB taxonomy): Bacteria > Nitrospirota > Thermodesulfovibrionia > SZUA-242 > SZUA-242 > SZUA-242. The sequence continues at coordinate 15,262 of QJVM01000126.1, read as the reverse complement.
GATCTCAACAGGGGCATCCATGGGCAGTTCACTTACGCCCACTGCAGCGCGGGCATGTCGTCCCTTATCCCCGAGGATGTCCACGAGAAACTCGGAAGCGCCATTGAGCACCTGAGGCTGACCCGTGAACCCGGCTGCCGAGTTCACGTAACCCACAACCCTCACGCATTGGCGAATTCGGTCGAGATCGCCCAAGGCCTCACGCACCTGGGCCAGGCCATTAAGGGCGGCCGTGCGGGCAAGAACCTTCCCCTCTTGAATGCCCAGCTGTGCTCCGCCAATCTTGCCTGTGGCCTGGAGGTGACCGTTCTGCAGGGGCAACTGACCGCTGATAAACAGAAGGTTTCCTGCCCTGACCCATGGACGGTATGACGCCACGGGTGCCGGTGCCTCAGGGATGCGAATTCCGAGTTCCGCCAATCTTGATTCTATGGTTCCCATGTTTCACCCCCCCTGCCCAGTCCAATCTGACGCTTTTCCTGGTTCAGTCCTCGATCCTGAGAAGAACCATTCCTGAAACCGGGTCCAGGGCCCGGCGGATGGCTACGCCATCGATCTCGGTCACAATCGCCTCAAGAACGAGAAAAGCCCGGGAATGGTCTCTCAGGCATCCGACCTTCACGCTGTCTGCCTTGCCGAAGGCCCCGTGAAGATGAACACGCGGTTTCTTATCGTCCCAGAAGATCGTGCCCACCCCCAGCGTTTCATGACTTTCCGCGAGTTTTCTCCACATGGGTTTTGGGGGAAACGTTTCCTCTTCGGGGCCCACGACGAAGTCGCCCGCGCGCATTCCACCCACGAGAACCACATGAGCCGCCTGAACGTCATTCTCCCGGACGATCTGCTCAAGCCCGGCAAGGACGTCGTCCTCGTCTTCAAAACGGGCTATAAAGATACGACCCGGTCTCCCCGACTGATATTTCACAGAGATGTCCCCCTGGGTTTCCGGCACACGAGTTGTATCACTTTACCAGACAGCAGGGAAACCCTGGGCTGCCGGGAGGCGTCTTGAAGGCAAAAAAAAGACCCGGCAGGGTAATGCCGGGCAAGTTAGGAGGGGAGAAATTGTAAGCGCTAGGATTAAAGCAACCATGATGCCAGAACATAACTATTTGAAATATAAGATAAATAGAACGAAGGGTGCGTCGATCTTTTGACGCCAGAAGGGCGAACGCGTTGCGAGTGCGTCACAGCCATGACAAAGTTGTGATTGAAAGAGAGACCGTCAGTCGTTGATATATGCGACGGGAGCCGATATAATTCGGTCCCGTTCATATGGGCTTATGTCCCGATATTAAAAGGAAATTCTCTTTCTCCAGGCATCAGGGACGGTCTTGGCTCTGGTAAAGTCAACGCCCTTGGATCTCCTCTGGCCCGTCTTTGGGAGAGGACCTGGAACCTGAGGCCGGGGCGGGCGCCCCATATGGTAGATATCACTCCAATGACGAAAACGGTTGTGAACCTTGTAAGAGAGGCCTGCGGGGTCATCATGCAGGTTTATGGTACGGCGTTTAACGTTGAAACCAAGGAGGACGGCTCGCCGTTAACGCGTGCGGACCGGGCTTCACACCTCGTCCTGGCCCCGGGATTAATGGAGTGTTTTGCGGATATTCCCGTGATATCCGAGGAAACAAAAGAGCAGGTTCCTTATCTCAAACGGGTCGCATGGGAGCGCTTCTGGCTGGTGGACCCTCTGGACGGGACCAAGGAGTTCGTCAAGCGCAACGGGGAGTTTACGGTGAATGTGGCCCTTATCGAAAAAGGATATCCCGTGCTCGGGGTCATCGGGGTGCCTGTGACCGGGGCGATATATTTCGCCAGCAAGGGACAGGGGGCCTGGCGAACCTCGGGGCCCGACGCGGCCACGGAGCCGCTTTCCGTCAGGGCTTCGCAACCCGGAGCCGCCCTTACAGTTGTGAAGAGCCGGTCCCATCCGTCACCCGAGCTTGAGAAATTTCTTTCAAGATACGTGGTCGGCGAGGAAGTGGCGGCCGGCAGTGCACTCAAGTTCTGCCTCGTGGCTGAGGGCCGGGCCGACCTCTACCCCAGACTCGGGCCAACCATGGAATGGGATACGGCGGCGGGTCAGGCCATCGTGGAAGAAGCTGGCGGTCAGGTTCTTGACCTGCAGGGCCACCGGTTCCGCTACAACAAGGAATCTCTGAGGAACGGTCCTTTCTACGTTACAGCCGGGGTGTAAACCGAATCATGTCCAAGTCCAGATATCTTGTTACAGGGGCCGCCGGGTTTATCGGGGCCGCCGTGTCCCATGGCCTTCTCAGCCGTGGTCACGAGGTTGTGGGGATCGACAACATGAACCCCTATTACGATGTGCGGCTGAAGGAGGCGAGGCTCCGTCGGCTGGAAGGTAACCGCCCCTTTCGATTCATTGCGCTGGATCTCGCGGATCGGCAGGGGATGGCCAGCCTCTTTGAGACGGATCGATTCGACGTTGTCATTAACCTGGCCGCGCAGGCCGGGGTGCGGTACTCGATCGAAAATCCTCTGGCCTATGTGGACAGCAACCTCGTCGGATTCGGGCACGTTCTGGAGGGTTGCCGTAAGCAGGGCGTGCGTCATCTGGTCTATGCATCTTCAAGCTCTGTGTACGGTCGAAACCGGAAAGTTCCTTTTTCCGTGAGCGACAACGTAGACCATCCGGTCTCTCTCTATGCGGCGACAAAGAAGGCGAACGAACTCATGGCCTACACGTACAGCCACCTTTATGGCCTGCCGGCCACGGGGCTCAGATTCTTTACGGTTTACGGACCATGGGGCCGGCCCGACATGGCCTATTTTCTCTTTACGAAGGCCCTGTTCGAGGGCAAGACCATTCGGGTTTTCAACCACGGCAAGATGCGCCGGGATTTCACGTATATCGATGATATCGTGGAAGGGGTTCTCAGGGTTTCCGAACGGATTCCGGTGCCCCGGCCCTTACCCGAAAACGAGAACTCGGTCTGGTCTGAGGAACCTCCGCATCGGGTTTATAACATCGGAAACAACAACCCTGAAAGCCTGCTGCATTTCATAGAAGTGCTGGAACGTCTGACCGGGTGCGAGGCCAGGAAGGAGTTTCTCCCCATGCAGCCTGGGGACGTTCCGGAAACCTACGCGGATATTGAGGCTCTCGTGGCCGATGTGGGATTCCGGCCCGCCACGAGCCTTGAGCAGGGGCTCGAGCGCTTTGTCCGTTGGTACCGGGAATATTACCGGGTTTGATACGTTTCGCCGAGGTCAGGGACTTTAATTTGTATCTATCGTTTTTATTGAAGGAGAAGATTTCATGCGTGTCACGGTCATAGGAACAGGTTATGTGGGATTGGTGTCCGGAACCTGTTTTTCCGAGTTTGGTCACGAGGTTACCTGCGTGGACAGGGATTTGGGCAAGATCGCGAACCTTCAAAAAGGTGCCGTCCCCATTTATGAACCGGGGCTCGAGGACCTTGTCTCGAAGAACGTTGCGGAGGGGCGTCTTTCTTTCACGACGGATACGGCCGCTGCGGTCACTCAGGCGGATGCGGTATTCATAGCCGTGGGGACCCCGACCTCCCGGAGGGGTGACGGATATGCCGACCTCAGCTATGTATATGGCGCGGCCCGTGAGCTGGCGCCTCATTTGAAGGGGTATACGGTGATCGTGGACAAGAGCACCGTTCCCGTGGGTACGGCCCGCCAGGTGGCCCGGATCATCGCTGAGGTGAACCCTGAGGCGGACTTTGATGTGGCCTCGAACCCGGAGTTTCTGAGGGAGGGCGCGGCCATTGCGGACTTTATGCGACCCGATCGCGTGGTCATCGGGGTGGAGAGCGACCGGGCCGAGGAAGTTCTTAAATCGCTTTACCGTCCCCTCTACCTCATTGAAACGCCCATGGTGGTTACGGGAATCGAGACCGCAGAACTCACCAAATACGCGGCCAACGCCTTTCTGGCGACCAAGATCAGTTTCATCAACGAGATGGCCAACCTCTGCGAAGTCATCGGGGCTGACGTGGTGGACGTGGCCCGAGGGATGGGGCTGGATGGCCGTATCGGGAAGAAGTTCCTCCATCCGGGGCCTGGCTACGGCGGCTCCTGCTTCCCGAAGGATACGCTGGCGCTCATGAGGATCGCCCAGGAGCACGGTTCTCCCAGCCGCATTGTGGAGACCGTGGTGGAAGTCAATGCGGCGCAGAAGGCCCGGATGGTACGAAAGATCCGGAAGGCCCTTGGCGGAAACGAGGCCGGCAAAACCATCGCCGTTCTCGGCCTCAGTTTCAAACCCGAGACCGACGACATGAGGGATGCACCCTCCCTGACCATCATCCCGGCCTTGACGGAGAAGGGGGCCCGGATCCGCTGCCACGACCCGGAAGCCATGGATGCCGCTCGTGAGCTGCTCCCCGATATCTTTTTCGCCTCAAGTCCTTATGAGGCCTGCGAAGGGGCGGATGCCGTGGTCCTCATGACCGAGTGGAACCAGTACCGGGCTTTGGACCTGGAACGATTGAAAAGCACCCTGAAGTCGCCGATCTTTATCGACCTCCGGAACGTGTACCGGCCCCTCGAGATGGAACACCTCGGATTCCGATACTCCGGTGTCGGTACGTCGCGGGATTAGGTCCATCCGTCCTCCTGGCCCGGCGCAACCATGGGGGAGAGGACGGCATTGAGTTAATTTATTGGAGAAAGGCGGGACATGAAACAGATACTGGTTACGGGTGGATGCGGATTCATCGGTTCCAACTTTCTGCGTCTGATACTGGAAAGTACGGACATGAGGGTCGTGAACCTCGATGCCCTGACCTATGCGGGAAATCCCGAGAACCTGAAATCGGTCCAGGATCATCCGCGCTATCAATTCATCCAAGGTCGGGTGGACGACCCCGCCACCGTTCTCAGAGCCATCAAAGGCTGCCAGGGGGTCGTTCATTTTGCGGCCGAGAGCCATGTGGATCGTTCGATCAAGGATTCGCGACCCTTTCTGGTGACCAACGTCCTGGGTACCCAGGCCCTTCTGGACGCCGCCCGTCATCACGGCATTGAACGGTTTGTTCATGTCTCCACGGACGAGGTTTACGGAACGCTGGGTGATGACGACGCCTTTACCGAGGAAACCCCCCTCAAGCCTAATTCCCCGTATTCGGCCTCGAAGGCCGGTGCCGACCTTCTGGTGAGGTCGTATTTCGAGACTTACCAGGTGCCGGTGCTGACCGTCCGGCCGTCGAACAATTACGGACCGTATCAGTATCCGGAAAAGCTCATTCCCCTGATGGTGACGAACCTTCTGGACGGAGGGCGGGTGCCGGTGTACGGGGATGGCCGAAATGTCAGGGACTGGCTCTTCGTAGAAGATAACTGCCGCGCCATCCTGACCGTTCTCGAGAGGGGCAGACCCGGAGAGGTTTACAACATCGGCGGAAGGGGAGAACGAAGAAATATAGACGTGGTTCGGAAGGTCCTTTCACTGATGGGGCTGGGCGAGGACCGGATTGATTTCGTTCCGGACCGGCCCGGCCATGATTACCGCTATGCTTTGGACATCAGCAAGATAGGCAGGGACCTGGGATGGAGTCCGTCGGTGGACTTCGAGGTGGGACTCGAACGGACCGTGCGGTGGTATCGAGAGAACCGAACCTGGTGGGGGGGCCTCAAGGTCAGACTGGGGGATGCCGCCCGGGGAGCATGGACCCGATGAAGGTGGTCGTCACAGGTTCGAACGGAATGTTGGGATCTGACCTCAGCCGAATCTTTTCAGAGATGCATGAGGTCATCCCGCTCACCGTATCGGACATGGACCTGACCGACCGCGCGGCCGTGTCCCGGGTTATTCGGGAACTGACTCCTGATATCGTGGTGAACTGTGCGGCCTACACCCTGGTGGACCAGGCCGAGGAGGAACCGGATGCGGCGTACCGCGTCAACGGCTTCGGGGTGCAGAACCTTGCTCTGGCGTGCTCCGATTCAGATGCGACCTTATGCCATGTAAGCACAGACTACGTGTTTGATGGCAAGAAGCCCATGTTTGACAGCTTCGACCATGCGGCACCTCTCAACGTGTATGGGAAATCAAAACTTGCCGGGGAAATGTTCATTCACTGGGCCATGTCGAAGTTCTATATCGTGCGAACGAGCTGGCTCTATGGTAAGCATGGAAACAATTTTGTAGAAAAGATCCTTGCCCAGGCCGCCCGGTCGAACGAATTGAAAGTAGTTCACGATCAGAAAGGGGCACCGACGTGGACGGAGTCCCTCGCCGTTGCGCTACGGCAGCTGGTGAGCACCGGCGCCTACGGCGTTTATCACTTTACCGACGATGCGGGCGCGGGTATTTCCTGGTATGAATTTGCGGTGGAGATCCTGCATCAGACCGGGCTGGAGAGGCAGCTCAAGCCCGTGGCGACTTGGGAGTTCCCGGTAAAGGCGGTTCGGCCCGCGATCAGTACCCTGGACTGCGGCCTTATGGAAATATTGGGCATCAGGAGGCGGTCCTGGAAGGAAAGTCTTGCGGGGTATATGGAGGGGCGATCGATCGCACGGCCTGGCGTGAAGACAAAGGGAGGTTCTGAGTGAAGATACTGGTGACGGGCGGTGCCGGGTATATCGGCAGTCATGTGGTGGCCCTTTTGGGGAGTCAGGGACACGAGGTGGTGGTCTACGACAATTTATCGTCCGGCCACGACTGGGCGATCCTGAGTGGAAGTCTTGTCAAGGGAGACCTGGAGGACGTGCCCCTGCTGCGCACGGTCATCAGCTCGGGGAACTTTGATGCTGTTATGCATTTTGCGGCCTTTGTGGTGGTGGACGAGTCGGTGCGGGACCCCCTCAAGTACTACCGGAATAATTATTCGAATGCTCTGAACCTGATTGAGACTTGCCGGGAATGCGGCCTCAACCGGTTCATTTTTTCTTCCACGGCAGCGGTCTATGGTGAACCGGAAGTGGGGGTCGTCACTGAGGAGACACCTTTCGCCCCCATCAACCCCTACGGTGAATCCAAGGCCATGGTGGAGCGAACGCTCAGGGATATTGCGGCCAGCTCAGAGTTTCGTTTCGTTTCCCTGCGATATTTCAACGTGGCCGGGGCTGACAGCGAGGGCCGTATCGGGCAGGCCAAACAGGATGCCACTCATCTGATTACGGTGTCTCTGCGGACGGCTCTTGGATTGAGGCCGGAACTGAGAATCTTCGGGACGGATTACGACACACCGGACGGTACTTGTGTCCGCGACTATATCCATGTGGAGGACCTGGCCGATGCACATCTTCGTGCGCTGGACTACCTGGGCCAGGGGGGCGTATCCCGAACGTTCAACTGCGGTTACGGTCACGGTTATTCTGTTCGGGAGGTTGTTCAACAGGTCAAGAAGGTTACGGGTGTGGACTTCAGGACGGTCGAGACAGACCGCCGGCCCGGGGACCCTCCCAGCCTGATTGCAGATTCCGCCCGTCTGAAGACCGAACTCGGATGGGCCCCGGAGTCCGACGACCTCGCCCATATCATCAAGACCGCATGGAAATGGGAGAAGAAATTCCAGAAGGGGCTGGAAACGGGCCGGATTACGCTGGCTTAAGGACGCGTTCACCATTGACCCGGGAGGATACTTAACGCTTGGAGGAGGGAGTTCCGAGAAGTCGGACGAGGAAGAAGCAGGACGCTCAGGAGATTGATGAACTGGCCGGGGAACTCATGGCCCTGTCGGCCGAGGATATTCGGGCCTTGCCCGTTCAGGAGGACCTGAAGCTAATAATCGCCGAAGGTCATGGAATCACGGCATATGGTGCGCGCAAGAGACATCGCAAGTACCTCGCGAGGAACTTGAGAGGCCCTTTTGCCGAACTGCTGGAACCCCTTCGCGCACATATGGCTTCGAGACACGGGTCGCGGCAGGCCGAGGTCCAGCGGGAGAAATATCTCTCGGGGCTCCGGGACCGTCTGCTTCTGCCGGATTCCTGTAGCCGGGCGCTTGAGGAACTGGCGGAACGTTTTCCGGATGCAGACCTCAACGGCCTGAGGTTCCTTGTCCAGAAGAACCTGAAGACCCCCCAGCGTCGATACGGAAGAGAGATTTACCGTCTCGTGGTTTCCATCTGGCAAAGAAACACGCGACAGGCAGCACGGGTTGAACATGAGCGAAATTCTTGAAGTCCACCCCGAAACCCCCCAGCCGAGGGTGATTCAACGTGCGGTCCAGGTGTTGAAGGCCGGCGGAGTGATCGTCTACCCAACCGACACGGTTTACGGCCTCGGATGCGACGCGACACTCTCATCGGCTGTGGACAAGATTGTCCGCATCAAGGGAAGGGATCCCAGGAAGCCCCTCTCCTTCGTCTGTTCCAACCTTTCGGAGGTGAGCCGATTTGCCCGGATTTCCAATGAGGGTTTCCGGATCATGAGGCGCTGTCTGCCCGGGCCGTACACCTTTGTCCTGAGGGGCACGGCCGAGGTTCCCCGTTGGCTCAAATCGAAGCAAAGGACGGTGGGTATCCGGATTCCAAATCATCCTGTGCCTCTTGCTCTTGCAGGAGCGCTGGGCTCCCCCATCGTGAGCACGAGCGCCAATCGGAGCGGGGACGATGTTCTCACGGATCCCTTGGAGGTGAAAGCACGATTTGGGCAGGAGGTCGATTTAATTCTTGATTGCGGAATCCTCCCGGTACTTCCCTCTACAGTGGTTTCCCTTGTGGATGAGGCTCCCGAGGTCCTCAGGCAGGGGGCGGGTCCGGTGGATTTTCTCGGATAACTCCCTGAAAGTTGGACGAACTCCCCTACGTCGCAGCTCATCCCCTGCGCCGGTCTCACCTTTAAAACAGGACTAAGTTGGGGTTCATAATATCTTCATAATGCAGCGGTAATATTGTTCTTGAAGAAAGGGTAAACCCCTCCTACACCTTTCTTCCCACCCCCTAAGGGAGTACCACCCGGTACTCCCTTGTTTATGTCTCCTTTCCTGGTTCTTTTCAGGGCGCTTCGGAATGAATGGCAAGCCCGGGGAATCATGCGTTGGACCGGTCCAGGCTTTCGTTACGGACTCACGTGTGCCGAATTGCGTCAGCCGAATTCGGCCTCGCAGGTGGGGGCCTGTATCCCTTTTCGGGAGAGGCATCGTCTGCAATATTGTTTTCTCAACCGACAGGCTCCTTAGGTTTGTATGAGCGTGACAGAAATGCTTCTCATGCCTCCGCTGGAAGGATTCTCGCTATCCGGTGCCCTTTCGAACCGAAACGGCCTTCCGGAAAGGCTGAAACGATATGCTAAGATTATGGCGCCCGTCGGCCCGACTTCAAGATTAGAGCGGTTCTCTTTTTCCAGGTTTTCCCTGTTCACGAACAGATCGTCGGAGCACATAGAATCCTTTCCTGTCAGGAATTGACCGTGAAATGACCAAAGAATCCATCAGTAACCCAGAGGGAGGGTAGGAATGAAGAAGATGTCGCTGGATGAGCTTTGTATCAATACAATCCGCATGCTGGCGGTGGACGGCGTTGAGAAGGCGAATTCCGGGCATCCTGGTGCGCCGATGGGCGATGCGGCCATGGCCTATGTCCTTTGGACGAGACATCTTCGCCACAATCCGCGCAATCCCCTATGGGCGAACCGCGACCGTTTCGTTCTTTCCGCGGGGCATGCCTCCATGCTGCTCTACTCTTTGCTTCACCTGACCGGATACAACCTTCCCATGTCCGAGCTCAAGAATTTCCGGCAGTGGGGAAGCCTGACGCCAGGCCATCCGGAGCGGGAACCCCATACCGGAGTGGAAACCACGACCGGCCCCCTCGGTCAGGGCTTTGCGACAGGCGTGGGCATGGCCATGGCGCAGCGTTACCAGGCCGAGTATTTCAACCGGCGGGGCTTCACGCTCTTTGACTACCGCATTTACGGCATTCTGAGTGACGGAGACCTCATGGAGGGGGTGGCCTCGGAGGCAGCGTCTATGGCCGGGCATCTCGGGCTGGGCCAGATCATCTACCTTTATTCCGATAACCGGATCACCATTGACGGTCCCACGGATATCAGCTTCACCGAGAACCGAGGTAAGCGATTCGAGGCTTACGGATGGCATGTCCAGCACGTGGACGGGCTTGATATCCGGGGTATAGATGCTGCGATACAGCAGGCCAAGAAGCAAACCGGAAAGCCCTCGCTGATTGTCGCCCGCACCCATATTGGATATGGAAGCCCCCACAAGCAGGATTCCCCCGCCTCCCACGGTTCGCCCCTCGGTAAGGATGAGGTACGGCTGGTAAAGCAACGGTTCGGCTGGGGGAAGAGGAGTTTTCATGTTCCGACCAGCGCCCGACAGCACTTCCGGAAGGCACTGACTTCCGGTGCAAGGCTGGAATCACGCTGGAATGGGATGACCCGGAAATACACCGGAAAATACGGTAAAACGGGAAGCGTGCTGGCCGATATGCTGCAGGGAAAACTACCCGCGGGCTGGGACTCGGCCCTTCCGTCGTTTGACCCTACGGCTGGAAAGGTGGCCACGAGGTCCGCGTCAGGCAAGGTGCTGAATGCCATTGCACCTCATCTCCCGATACTGATTGGGGGCTCGGCGGATCTCGCAGCCTCCAACAACACGGACCTTAAGGGCGCGGGCGAATTCGGCACAGACAAGGCAGGCCGAAACATCCGGTTTGGCGTCCGGGAACATGCCATGGGCGCGGCCATGAACGGACTGGCCCTGTCAGGACTCATCCCTTACGGCGGCACTTTCCTTATATTCTCTGATTACATGCGGCCGGCCATCCGTCTGGCGGCGCTCATGAGACAACAGGCCATCTATGTATTTACCCATGACTCCATAGGATTGGGAGAAGACGGTCCGACCCACCAGCCCGTGGAACATCTGGCTTCCCTGAGAGCGATGCCCAACCTTTACGTCATCCGTCCTGCCGACGCCAATGAGGTGGTGGAGGCCTGGAAAGTCGCGCTGAACCGAAGGGAAGGGCCGACTGCTCTCGTTCTGACGAGGCAAGGACTTCCGACCCTGGACCGGCGCCGGTATGCGGGCGCCCGAGGTCTGTCGCGAGGGGGTTATGTTCTGGCCGATCCGCCCAAGGGGGCCCGGCCCAGGATGATTCTGATTGCCACAGGGTCTGAGGTCAGCATTGCCCTCGAGGCCTACAAGGCACTGACCGCTGCCGGCAGTAAGGTGCGCGTGGTCAACATGCCCTGCTGGGAACTCTTTGAAGTTCAGTCACGGGCCTACCGGGAGAAGGTTCTACCGCCTTCTGTTACGTGCCGCTTGGCCCTTGAAGCAGGGGCGCCTCTGGGCTGGGAGCGGTATGTGGGCGACAGGGGAAGGGTGCTTGGGGTTTCCAAGTTCGGGGCCTCGGCTCCGGCCAGCATTCTTTTTGAGAAGTACGGATTTTCGGTCCAGAATGTGGTTCGCCAGGCCGAGAAACTCATGGGGTGAGGTCGCGGGTTCTCCCGCGTTCCAGCGGGCACCCGTACGCAGAATTGCCCAGACCCCATTCCGGGTGCCTGAGGGTGAGGGGAACCTCCCCTTTGAGGCAGTATTATGAAGGCAAGGCCTCTGGAGTTGACGGTGCAGATCCTTCTACGGGGGGTGCGGCATGAAGATCCTTATGGTCGGACTTGGGCGGATGGGCATGAACATGACCCGGCGACTTCTTCGGGCGGGTCACGAAGTCGTTGCGTATAACCGGACTCCTGCCAAAGTCGATGAGGTCAGCCGGGAGGGCGCAAGGCCGGCAACCTCCCTGGAGAATGGGGTTCGGCAGCTTGAGCCTCCCCGCGTGGTCTGGCTGATGCTTCCGGCGGGCTCTGTTATCGACGAACATGTGGAGCGTCTCCTCACTTTCCTTTCCACGGGAGATATCGTTGTTGACGGGGGCAACAGCTACTTTCGAGACGACTTGCGAAGGGCTTCGATCCTGGGCGAGCGGGGCATCCGTTATCTTGATGCGGGGGTGAGCGGAGGAATCTGGGGTCTGGGAGCCGGATACTGCACCATGGTCGGGGGCGACCGCAGTGCTTTCGATCATATCGAACCGGTCCTCAAGGATCTTGCGCCGAAAGACGGCTATCTTTATTGTGGCCCGGCGGGGGCAGGCCATTTCGTCAAAATGGTGCACAACGGGATTGAGTACGGGATGATGGCCGCCTACTCGGAGGGTTTCGAGATTATCAAGGCGTCTCCCTACGGCGAGAGCCTCCATCTGGGACGCGTATCCCATCTCTGGAACCAGGGAAGCGTCATACGGTCGTGGCTCCTTGAACTGGCCGAGGAAGTCTTCCATGAAGCCCCGGACCTTGGGGAGATCAGCGGCTGGGTGGAGGACTCCGGGGAAGGCCGATGGACCCTTCAGCAGGCCGTGGATACCGGAGTGTCTGCACCGGTCATTGCTGCTTCGCTTTTCCAGCGCTTCCGCTCCAGACAACAGGACCCCTTTGCGGACCGGGTTCTGGCCGCTCTGAGAAACAAGTTTGGAGGGCATGCGGTTCATAAGAAGGGTGAAAGGGCAGGACGGGATACGGCAGGGGCCGGGTCGGTACGTGCCGCCTCCGCAGACCCTCGGGCCAAGCCCCGCGAGTGAGCCTTTTTTCCCGACGTTGCCTGGATGTCTTGACCACGGAATGGTGGCCCGCATGCCTGAAACGCCGATGCCCAAATCCTTAGCCCAGATTACGGATACCCTTCAGGATGTATGCGTCATGGAGCGGGTATCAGAGCCGTATGTGCTCGTGCTCTTCGGAGCCTCCGGAGATCTGGCGGCACGGAAGGTTCTGCCGGCCTTGTTCGGGTTGTACGTCCGACGCCTTCTTCCTGAGTCCTTTCTCATCGTGGGCGTCGCCCGTACTCCTTATACCGAAAGCTCTTTTCGCGAGAAAACAGGCGAAGCGCTGAACGCCGGAACTCTCTCCGGCTCCCTGAAGGCGGACTGGGAAAGTTTTGCACGGCATCTCTATTATGTCCCGGTGGAGTACGGCAGTCATGACTCCATGCGGGCACTGGACGAACGCCTTCGCGAGCTGGAAGAGCGGTACGGGCTTCTTCGTAACCGGATCTTCTATCTGGCGCTTCCTCCCCCACTTTACGAAGAGGTCACTGAAAGTCTTGGAAGGGCCGGAATGGCCCGCACGGAACAGGGCCCGGCCCGCATCATTTTCGAAAAACCCTTCGGCGACTCTCTTGACACCGCCCGAAGATTGACACGTTCGATTCAGCGCTATTTCGATGAGCCCCAGATCTTCCGGATTGACCACTATCTGGGCAAGGAGACTGTGCAGAACATCCTGATGTTCCGTTTTGCCAACGCCATCTACGAACCCCTGTGGAACCGGCAGTATATCGACCATGTCCAGATCACGGCGTCGGAGTCCATAGGCGTGGAACATCGGGCGGGGTATTACGACCACGCTGGCGTGATCAGGGATATGTTCCAGAACCATATGCTTCAGCTCCTGGCTCTGGTGGCCATGGAGCCTCCGGCCCGTTTTGAGGCGGAGGCCGTTCGGGATGAGAAAAGCAAGGTTTTTCGTTCGGCCCGGCCTCTTGACCCCGGAAAGCTGAAGGAAAGATGGGTCACCGGCCAGTATGTGCGGGGGACCGTAAACGGGACGGAAGTCCCGGGCTACAGGGAAGAGAAGAATGTCCCGGCTTCGTCTCTTACCCCCACGTATGCGGCCGGGGTTTTTTACGTGGACAACTGGAGGTGGAACGGGGTGCCGTTTTATCTGCGCTCCGGAAAGCGCCTCGCACGAGGGGTCACAGAAATCGTCGTTCAGTTCCGCTCTGCGCCGCACCGGATGTTCGACACCGTAATGTCCGAAGCGGCGGGTCCCAACGAGCTTGTTTTCAGGATTAAGCCGGACGAAGGGATCATGCAGCGGTTCTACACCAAGGTTCCGGGTTCGCGTCTATGCCTGCAGCAGGTCCGGATGGTTTTTTCGTACCAGGGGCTGAAGGGGGCACCCCTTGACGGTTATCAGAGGGTACTTCTGGACTGCATGACCGGTGACCGGATGTTGTTCGTCCGGCAGGACGGGGTGGAACTGGCCTGGGAAATTCTGGACCCTGTGATCAAGGCACTTTCGGAAACCGGCTTCCCGGAGGCCTATGTTTCGGGGACCGAAGGGCCCGAGGGCGCGGATGAACTGCTCGGGCGCAGCGGCAGGAGGTGGAGGTCCCTGCTGGAGGACTAGACCGGCTTCGGCTATCATGGCCTGACGGGCCGCAGGTGATATTCTGGTAGTGGAAATCAACGATGAGGAGGAATCGAAATGAAGAAGTTACGGTTTTCGGCTTCGGAGGTCATTGAGCAGGCCATCCGAACGGAGAGGCTTGGCAACAAGTTCTACAAGGACCTGGCCAAACGTTTCAAGGAGAACACGGACCTCGCCGGTCTTTTCGGAACCCTTGCTGACAAGGAATCCCTCCATGAAGCCAGATTCCGAGAACTGAAGGAAGAGGCAGGCGGCGACCTTCCGGAAGGCTCCGAGGAGATGTCGGAGTACATGAGGGCATTCGTCGAGTCCGAGTTTTTTCTCGGTTCCGATAAGGCCCTGGCACGGATGAAGAATGTTGAGACTGCCGGAGAGGCGATTTCGAACGCCCTGAATTTCGAAAAGGAGACGCTTCTTTATTTCGTGGGTCTCAGGGATATGGTGGGCAAGAAGAGGGCTCTTGTGGATGCAATCATTCGGGAGGAACGGACCCATATTTCCTGGCTTAGTAAATGGAGGGCCGGGCGGGCATAGAACTCGAGTTCTGAAAGCCACGTCCTGGCCCGACCGCATCTCAGTTGCCATGTGACCGGGAGTTTTGCCTTCCGTATCGGGCCAAGGGAGGATTTAATGGGGCGGAGGGATTCAGTGAACCCTGCAGACCTTCACGTCTTTGCGGACGAGCAGGACCTGGACCGGGCGGTCTCCGGACGCCTCGAGACTATCATCCGGGACGGGGTCGCCTCCGGGAGTGACGTCAACCTTGTGCTTTCAGGGGGGCGGACCCCGGCGGGGGTCTACCGGACGTCGGCCGAAATTTTCCGTCGGAAGGAAGTCGGCTTGGACCGCGTCCGCTTTTTCTTTGGTGACGAACGCTGTGTCCCACCGGACCATGAGGCAAGCAACTATCGTCTGGCCGTATCCACGCTCCTGAATTCGGTCCCGGTTTCCATGGACCGGATTCACCGCATTCACGGTGAGTTGGGTGCGGTAGAGGGGGCGCGGCATTATGAGAGTACGCTCAAGGAACTTCTCGGGGCAAGAGAGGAGCCCTGGTTCGATATCGTGCTGCTCGGGATCGGTTCCGAC
>QJVM01000017.1 GCA_003235715.1 Nitrospirota bacterium | reverse complement strand
TGTGCAGGGAGAGGATGTGGCGGTTATCGGAGGGGGCAACTCAGCCATTCAGATTGTCAGGAATCTTCTCAATATCGCTCGAACGATTCATCTTGTATGCGATTCGCAACTTGTTGCAGACCCGGCCGAAATCGAGACCATTAAGAATGCAAACAACGTGAAACTCCATGAGCACTTCAAGGTTCTCGAATTTCATGGGTCCGACAACCTTGAGGCCGTGCGTGTCCGCAAGAAGGCTGAGGATGAGAGGCTGTCGATCCGGGTTAGAGGGGCCTTCGTGGCCGTCGGGCTTCGGCCCAATTCCGCTTTGGTATCCAATATGGTTGACCTTAATGAAAAGGGTGAGATCATCATCGGCCCGGACTGCTCCACCTCGCACCCGGGCATTTTCGCCGCAGGGGATGTGACCAATGCGTTTGGCAAAAGAATTGTGGTGGCATCGGGTGAAGGGGCCAAGGCCGCCATGGCGGCAAAGCAACATATCTTGAATATGCGTAAGGCCAAGACCGCCCACGCCGTGGCATCTCTATAGCGGCGGGTCATATCTCATACGGGAGAAGGAGGTGAAGAGAAGATGAGCAGGCGAACCGTGGAGGTATTCAGTGCCGGTTGTCCCTTGTGCAACGGTGTCGTCGAGGATGTTCGCCGGATAGCGGATCCATCATGGCAGGTGACGGTTTTGGACATGAACGACGCGCACGTGGCAAAAAGGGCTGAAGATCTTGGCATCCGGTCTATTCCCGCCGTGGTTGTTGACGGACGCCTGGCTGACTGCTGCATTGGGCGCGGAGTCGATATGGGGTGCCTGAAGGCCATGGGCCTCTCTTCTTTCTGAAGATATGAGCCGCCCAGCGCGTGCCGCCCTACCGCACGTTGCGCTCGTCCGCCTGGTAATTCACCCCCCTTGTTTCCCCGGAAACCCCGAAAAGGACATCCCCTCCAATTCCTTTTATAAGCATTTCATGAGACACGTGGTTATAGAAGACCGGCTCCAGAAGTGGCTCCTTTAGGGGGGCCGAAAGATATTGGGTGAGGTTCGAATCCTTTCTGATCAAGTGTGTAACAGGTAGATTCTGGTACAGTCTGAAGTTCACATTGAGCATGGCCTGGTCTGTTCGGGCCCATCGAACCCGGTCGAGCAGAATGTGCAGGTCGTCTTCTGTTTCATAGGGAAACCCGGTCATCACGTCCAATACCACCCGGATACCGTTGTCTCTGCCCAACCCCGTCATCTCTTTCACGTTTCTCCAGTAATCGATGTCCCTTTTCCATGAGCAAACGGAAAGGGTCACCAGGTAAGCGCCTGAACGGCCAAGCAGCTCAAACATTTCCTCCGAGAAGGTACCCGGCCTCATATAGAGGGCCCATTTCATGCCCTGGTTCTCCCTGACCATCATCTTCAGAAGACTCGTGCAATAAGGCAAATCTTCATTGAACTCCGGATCGCAAAGATGAAAATGGAGATACCCGGACTCTGTGAGGGTCTTGAGTTCCCTGACCACATCCGCAGGATTTCTGAAGGATACCGGGGTTCCCGCCTCCAGACAGTAGATACAGGCACTCGAGCATCCGCAGTGCGTACGAAAGCCGACGACCCCTCCGCTATCATGATATAAACGGTAGTCCAACCCGTTCAGGTCGCGGCCTGACCCCGATACCATTCCTTCGCCACGAAGTACCTGTCGGGAGCCCCTAAACTGCTCAGGGTTCTCAAGGATCCGGGCGAAGACCTCTTCCCCCGGCCCTTCCACTGCAACATCCGCCCCGAGGTAATCACACAGAGCCCGAGGTGCCGCCCCCACCCCTGCGCCGCCGATGACGGTCAGGCATCCATAATCCCGCCCGGCGAGGGTAAGCAGCTCCCGAATAGCTGGAAGGAAATACTCCGTCCCGGGATAGAGTACCGAGTCCACATTCCGGACGCTGAATCCGGCCACGCCCGGGCCATATTCCCGGAGTTCTCGGTTCAGAACCATCGTCGGGTCATCGACGAAACACAGGTCCAGCATCCGGCATTCATAACCCCGGGCCTTTACGTGAGCCGAAAGGTGTTCAAGACCTATGGGCGGGACCGGGGGATCGCGGTAACGGTTCGGGTTGACCAAGAGTATCTTAGTTCCGGAGCGTACCGTGCGGGGCTGTTCCATAATTCACGCTTCTGGCCGATAGGCCATTCCGTACGACCAAGAAAAAAGGGCGGCCGGGGTTCAGGCTGCCCCTCCGCCCTCCTGCGTCTCGCTTCTCGAACTGCTTACTTCGTTTCGTATTTGAACGAAACCGTTACCCGGGCCCTGTAGGCCGTAACCTTGCCGTCCTCGACCTTCAAATCCAGCTTGTTTATCTCGGCAACACGCAGGTTCTTGAGGGTCTTCCCCGCCGTCTCCACGGCATTCTTGGCGGCCTTCTCCCACGATTCCGTACTCGTTCCGACCAGTTCGATGATCTTGTAAACGCTTTCGCTCATGTCAGCCCTCCTGGATTGGGTTTCGTTTCGAGCATTGTATCACGGGTTCCGCTCCTCAGGCGCCGGACCCGATCCGGGCGTCCCTCCCAGGCCCCCTTGCGGCGCCTCAAAAGCCTGATAGAATTTACCTTGACCATGCCCTTGCCTGATAGCCGAACTCCAGGTCTGCCCGTAAAACTCCGACACTATCGCGCCTATTCCGTACCGAATCCGGAAGGACTGCCCTGATGCCCCCCCCCTGCCGATGAAAACGCGCCTGGATTTCACCATATCCCCCCAACCCACGGATACCACCTGCGGCCCTTCCTGCCTTCACGCCGTGTACCGGTATTTTGGCTTCCAGGTCCCACTGGCCCGGTTAATCACGGAGGTTGATACCCTCGAACAGGGGGGCACTCTGGCGGTATTCCTCGGCTGTCATGCCCTCAAGAACGGCTTCTCCGCCCGTATGTATACGTACAACCTCCGGGTCTTCGACCCCACCTGGTTTACAGACCCATCCCATCGGATCCCGGACAAACTGAGGGAGCAGATGAGGCACAAAACAAGCCCCAAGCTGCGGAAGGCTACACAGGGATACCTTTCCTTTCTCCAGTCCGGCGGAGAAATCCGCTTCGAGGATCTCACCACGGCCCTCATCCGGAAATACCTGAATCGGGGCATTCCCATCATCACGGGCCTCAGTTCCACCTATCTCTATCGAAGCTGCCGTGAGGTGGGACATGAGGGAAGGGACGATGACGTCCGGGGAGAGCCGGCCGGCCATTTTGTCGTCCTCCATGGATATGATCGCGAAGAAAGGACCGTGATGATTGCAGACCCGTTCGGTCAGGCCACGGCCGTCGACAAGCATCACTATGCCGTGAACATCGATCGCGTGGTCTGCTCGATCCTCCTCGGCGTTTTGACCTACGATGCGAATCTCCTCATCCTCAAACCTCGAAAGGAACCGCCTGGGGGCCACTGAAATGGCTGTGCTCATTGTCGTCAATGATCCCAAGGACTGGCCCCTGGTCGTTCCCGGAACCGAGCTTGTGGATGCCCGGAGCTATCTGACAGAGCCCGAATACGCCTCCCTCAAAGGGGCCCGGGTTTTCAACCTCTGCCGGACCTATCGCTACCAGAGCACCGGGTATTATGTTTCCCTCCTGGCCGCGGCACGGGGACACAAGCCGGTCCCGGGCGTGGCCACGATACAGGATTTGAAGCTTCAGGCCGTCCTGAGAGGGGTTTCCGAGGATCTGGATGAGCTTATTCAGAAAAGTCTCAAGCCGGTTCAATCCAACCGTTTTGTACTCAGCATTTACTTTGGAAAAAACCTCGCGCGCCGTCACGACGAACTCAGTGGCCGTTTGTTCAGCGTCTTTCAGGCCCCTTTTCTGCGAGCCCAGTTCATCAAACAGGAAAAGACGAACCGGTGGCAAATGGTGAACATCGCTCCCATTGCCGCGAGCGAGATCCCCGACGAACACCGGGACTTTGTGGTCACCGTCGCCACCGAATATTTCTCAAAACGTACCCGAACGTCACGGCGCAGGGGGGCACGGTACGATCTGGCCATCCTGCACGACCCTAACGAGCCCGAGGCTCCCTCGGACCCCAGAGCGCTTCGGCGTTTCGAGAAGGCGGCTGAATCCCTGGGTCTTGAGACCGAATTCATCACCAAGGACGATTACGGGCGACTCGGAGAGTACGATGCCCTCTTCATCCGGGAAACAACCAGTGTCACCCACCACACCTATCGTTTTGCCCGTCGGGCCGCCTACGAAAGGCTGGTCGTGGTGGACGACCCGGATTCCATCCTGAAATGCACCAACAAGGTATTTCTCGAGGAATTGCTTTCGCGCAACAGGGTCCCCACGCCGCGGACCATGATCGTTCATAAAGCCAACGTCAAATCCGTTCCATCGCAACTCGGGCTTCCGTGTATCCTCAAGAAACCGGACAGTTCGTTTTCCCAGGGTGTCGTCAAGGTGGAAACCGAAAAGGAATTCCTGGGGGCCGTGGATTCTCTCCTGGATCGATCCGAGCTGGTCATAGCCCAGGAATTTCTTCCCACGCCCTTTGACTGGCGGGTGGGAATATTTGACCGTCAGCCCTTGTATGTCTGCAAATATTTCATGGCCCGGAAGCATTGGCAGATCATTAAACGAAATGCCGCAGGAGAAAAGACGGCGGACGGCCTTTCCCAGACCCTGCCCATTGAGCATGCCCCGACCGAGATTGTGAGGACCGCCCTCCGGGCGGCCAACCTTATCGGGGATGGGCTTTACGGAGTGGACCTGAAACAGGTCGGCAAGCGGATCTTTATCATTGAGGTCAACGACAACCCGAGCATCGAGGCCGGGGTGGAAGATGCCGTGCTCAAGGAGGAACTGTATCTGCGCATCATGCGTGTTATGCTTCGCCGGATAGAGGAATCCAAGCAAAGGGGGTATGGCGTCTGACCGCTCACTACGTTCCCGGCCTGTTTGAAGGGTATGGCCTGGAACTCGAATACATGATCGTGCGCCCCGATTCCCTGGATGTCCTTCCGGTGGCTGACCTTCTCCTGAAGCAGGCCGCCGGAAAGGTGACCAATGAATTCGATGCCGGGCTTATAGGTTGGTCGAACGAGTTCGCCCTTCACGTCGTTGAATTCAAAACCAACGGTCCGATGACCAGCCTCGTAAAGCTGGAAGAAGCCTTTCAGGCAGAGGTGACCCGCGCCAATGAGTATCTATCCGATGCCGGAGGCCGTCTCATGCCCACCGCCATGCACCCATGGATGGACCCGGGCGTTGAGACCCGTCTGTGGCCTCACCAGAACCGGGCCATCTACGACACCTACAACCGCATCTTCAACAGCCAGGGCCACGGCTGGTCCAATATCCAGAGTGCGCATCTGAACCTCGCCTTCCGTACCGATGACGAGTTCCACCGGCTTCATTCGGCTATTCGCCTGCTCCTGCCCCTTCTGGCCGCCCTGGGAGCCAGTTCCCCCGTGGTGGAGCGGCGCGTCACCGGATACATGGACTCGCGGCTCACCTACTATGCCGGGAACCAGCGGAAGGTCCCGTCCATCGCGGGCCAGATCATCCCGGAGGCTGTTTCCTCCATGACGGAGTACAGGAAGCGGATTCTGACCCCTATGTACTCGGACATTGCGCCCTATGATCCAAAGGGTGTTCTTCAGAACGAATGGCTGAACTCCCGGGGGGCTATTGCCCGGTTTGACCGGATGGCTATTGAGATCAGGGTGCTGGATGTCCAGGAATGTCCCCTGGCTGACGTGGCCATTGCCTCAGCCATCGTCGAGGCCATCCGCGTTCTGGCCCGCGAACGGTGGGTCGCCCTCCAGTCCCAGTCCGACTTTCCCCTGGATCGGCTTCTTCGCATCTACCACGATACGATGCGTCATGCCGAAGCAGCGGTCATCGAAGACCCGCAATATCTTGCCCTGTTCGGTCTCGGTGAAAGCCATTTGTCTGCAAGCGAACTCTGGGGTCATATCCTTGAACATTCGCGTTTCTACAACCTCGGGGATCCCGCTTTGGCCCAGGCCATGAAGAGCATTCTCGCTTCGGGGTCCCTGGCCCGGCGCATGGCCCGCGCTCTGGGCAAGGATCCTTCTTCTACCCGTTTATTCGAAGTCTACCAGACTCTTTGCGATTGCCTTGAGGCGGGCACCCTGTTCCTTGACTAAACGGCCGAGTCTCCTGCTGTCCTGCGAACACGGGGGCAACAGGATCCCGGAATCGTATCAGGACCTTTTCAAGGGCAAGACCCGCCTCCTTCAAAGCCATCGAGCCTTTGATACGGGTTCCCTAGCCCTGGCCCGAAACATCTCACGGGATATGGAGGCCCCCCTCCATTTTTCTGAGGTCAGTCGCCTGTTGGTGGACCTGAACCGGTCTCTTCACCACAAGAATCTTTTTTCGACGGTTTCGGGGCATCTCCCGGAAGTTCGGCGGAACCAGATTGTGAAATCGTTCTATCTTCCGTACCGGGAAAGGGT
>QJVM01000087.1 GCA_003235715.1 Nitrospirota bacterium | reverse complement strand
CACCATCCCCACCTGTTCGTTGTCGATGACGGCCTGAAGCGGCGAAAAGATATTGGTCCGATCCAGAAGCCCGAAGGAATAATGGATGTACTGGGCCCCGCTCATGGCCATGTAGGCGTGCGTGAGCATTTTTTCGAACATCGCCTGCATCCCGGGGACCTTGGCGTCGCCCACGCCCGAGGACGAATAGCATGGAATTCGGTAGAAACGGGCCATTTGAACGCAGTCGACTCCGTAATGGTTGAACTCCGGGCATCCGTAGAGGTCATGCAGGTTGTCAAGGCGAGCACGGACCGGCACACTTCCGTAAATCACGGGCGCCCCTTCCCGGATGAGTTGGGTGAGGGTGATGCTGGCCAGAAGTTCCGCGTTGATCTGGGCCACCATCCCGGCTTCCTCAATGGGTGCCGTGGATCCCCCCTGGGGCGAGGAGGAGAGGACGAGGGGAAGCCCGGTCTCGACGATGTCAAAGACCTTGGCCGCCGTATCGTCCACGATCTGGAGCGGACTTTTGAACAGGCACGCGATGAACGAGATAATCGGGTTTTCCCTGAGCGCGTCAGGTCCACCCGCTACCCTTTCGGCCAGACGGAGCACATCCCCCAGACGTTCGCGGTTGGTCAGCCCGGCCTGTACATGTTTCGTAATGTTGTTCAGACTGGCAAAGAACTTGTTCACGTCGTGGTTGTTTTCATCCACATCGTCGTCCTGGATATTGAGGGGGCGGATGAAGAAATCCACGTTTTCCAACTGGTCACAAAGCCGGGCGGCCCGTTCAAGAAGTTCCGTCGTTCCGCGGAGTTCCACGTGCCGGGGAAGTTTTACCCGGACGCCCGGATTCTCCCTGCTCTCAAAGCCCTCCAGCCTGGTCTCCAGCCAGATGTTGGCTTCAGACCCGGTGCCGAAATAGACTCTGGGTAATTCCGAATCAAGAAGAAGCCTGTTTTCGGGATTCCGTGCGCCCAGGGTGACCCGGGAAGGGGCCAAGCGGACCGCCTCTTCCACAAGACCGGCCGGAATACTGATTCGCCAGCAGCGGTTGCCCTTTTCCAGGATCTCCCGTGTATCGGCGCCATGCTCCCTGAAAATTCCGGCCGCCCGCTCGTTGTAGCACCAGACCCCGGGCTCCTGAAGGATGCTGAGGGATGCCTGATGAAGGATCCGGACCTGGTTTGGAGTCAACCTTTCATACGGTTTGACGATGACGCCTTCACGACCATTGTTCGACAAGGTGCATCCTCCTTTCAGACAGGTTCTGTTCGAGTACTCGAAACCTGGGTCTTGCGAAAGAACCGGGTATAACGACGGCAGTGGCGGTCCCGGCCAACGATCACCTCTGCCGTTCGGACCGCGCCCACCATATCCCGGTTCATCGGATCCATGATGGCAGCCCCCAGCCCGGCAAAAATGGCCAAATGCAGGAAGGCCTCATTTATACGTTTTCGCGAAGGGAGACCGAAGGAAATATTGGACAGGCCCATGGCCGTTCCGGCGGCAGGAAAGCGTGAACGGATTTCCTGCAATGTCTCCAGCGTACACATGCCTTGGGTGATATCCGTGCTCAGGGGGAGCACCAGGGGATCGAACAGGATCCGCTCCAGGGGGATTCCCCGCTTCTCGCATGCCTCGGCCACCGTATTACAGGCCTTCAGTCTTCCCTCCACGGATTTCGGGATCCCCTGTTCATCCATGGCCAGGGCCACAACGGAAGTCCCGTAATCAAGAGCCAGGGGAAGGACCTGGTCCAGATTCTCCGTGGTTCCCTTTGTCGAGTTGATCAGTCCGGCGCGTTCGCCTGCCGCCTCGAGTCCCGCCTTCAACACCAGCGGGTCGCTGCTGTCAATGCAGAGGGGAACCTCGACTTCGGCCACGATGGTCTTCACGGCCCAGCGCATGGCCTCGATTTCGTCCTCGCGCGTTCCCGAGCCCGTTCCCACGTTTACGTCTATGAAATCTGCCCCTGCTGTTGCCTGGTCACGGGCGAAGCGGGCAAGAGCGTGGCTGTCCCGGCTGATGATGATCTCCCTCACGCCCGGAAGCGTTGCGTTTATTTTTTCACCAATAATGAGCATCGATAACGCGTATTCCCCCCCCCTCAGCGGAAGACCTGAGGCTTCAGACCCGGTATCTCCCGGAGCAGAACGTCGTGGAGGCTTTCCGGAATCACCGGGGCCGGCTTACGGTCGAGGATGGACTTTACGGTCTGCGTGGCCCGGGCTACGGTGTCCGATGCCCCCTCCTGCTCCCAGACGTCCCGGTTCATCCGATCACTCAGTTGTGGCGCATAGTGTTCGCTCCTCATGTGACGGCGGGTGTGCCGGGACGAGACAAAGTGGCCTCCGGGCCCGGCCTTATGAATCTCCTCGAACGCCAGTGTTTCGTCATCCACGCGGATGCCTTCCACGGCCCTCATGACCATTCCGATAATCTCGTTGTCGATCACCAGCTTGTCATACGAGGCGGTCATGCAGAATTCGATGAAACCCGCGGCATCATGAATGAAGTTGGCACCGGCCAGCGCTACCAGCAGGCTGGTAAGCGCGGACTCGTAACCGGCCTGAACATCGTTGGTCTTCGAATCCGTCATTCCTGCGGTGGCGTAATAGGGCAGGTTGTAAAATCGGGCCAACTGTGCCGAAGCTGCATTCATAAGACCCATTTCCACGGCGCCCGAAAGGTATTTCAGTTCTCTGAGATCCGTGATTGAGGAGATGCATCCGTACAGGGTCGGGGTTCCGGGATTGACCAGCTGGGCCAGCATGACTCCGGAAAGGGAGTCCACATTCTGGATGAGGATGTTCCCGGCCAGCGTGATGGGAGCCGTGGCTCCACAGAGCGGTTCGGAGGGGACGACTACGGGAATGCCCTGACGGGCCACTTCCATGGTCAGACGGCTGTAATGTTCGTCGAGCTTGAACGGGCTGATGACGCACGTGACCATGGAGAGGAAGGGGCGTTCCCTCAGGCGGGCCGGTGAGCCCGCAATCAATTCAGCCATGCGGATGACACTGCGGATCCCGTCGATGGTATATACGCCGCCCATAACATGCTTGTTGGTCCGGGCAAGGGCGGCACCAAAACGGTTTACGTCGATCGCCTCGTCCTGGACGTCGCTCGGGTAAACGTTCAACATGTAGAAATGGATATTCTCCAGGGCATTAACCAGTGTGGCCATGCGCGTGATATCCTCCAGTTGCGCCGGCCGGATCCGGACTTCACCCGGATCCTGGACATTGAGGGCTGTGCCGCCGGTTCCCATGTGAACCTGGCTTCCCCCAAGCTCGCAGTCCAGGAGGCCGCTGTCGTCCCGGCCACAGAGCGTGACGGTGGCCGGGGCGGTTCCCACCAGGTCCTCAACCATGCCGGCCGGTATGCGCACGACCCCCGACGATTCGTCCACTTGGGCTCCGGCCCGCCGGAAAAGGTCGCGGGCTTCGCGGTCGTTCACCTGAACCCCTATTTCGGAAAATACTCGGAGGGAGGTCTTATGGAGTTTGAGAATGTCAGCCTCGTCAAGGGGCAGATACTGGCCGCCGCTGATACCCTTGCGACCGGGCTGGGGCTTCGATGTCTGGCGTCTTTCGCTTGTATGTACGTTCATGGTTCCTTGTCCTTCCTCAGGCTTCATGTCTCCGGGCGATACAGTCCAGTTTGCTGCAGTGTCGGCACGGATTTTCGTCCCACACGCGTTCCGTGCCGGTAAAGGTCCGTATTCCGAAGAGACCCGATACGCTCTTCCGGGGTTGCATCAGACAGTTTTCTGTTAGGGAGATTGGCAGCGCCTTGCCCCCGAACACGCGGAACAGGGAAGCCTGTTCCCGGATATTCCAGTCGCAGTATCCGGGGCTGAAGCGGAGGGTGACATCCCGTCCCCCTGGCCTGAGCCGTTCGCTCATGCTCTGTTGAAAACGGTCCACGACGTCCTCTACGGCTACCGATCCCATGGCATCAAGGACGTAAAGATCCGAAAGGCGGTTCTCCTGCTGAAGGACCTCCAGTCGTTTCTCGATTTCCGAGCCGATGGTCGCCGCAAACACGACGGCATGGGAACAACCCTTCAGAGTTCTGGCTATTTTCCGACTTCGGAAACCAATATCGTCCTCAAGGATGATCTCCGTTTCGGTGACCTCAACGAGACGGACCACTTCGTATGAAAGCCACGGTTCGACGAGTGCGCTCATTTCCTCTTCCCACCGGCTCATCTTCTTCCGGGTGGCCATGGACAACTTCTGGGTCCCCCCGCCTCCAAGGAGACGGAGGAGTTTGTCTCTTTCTATTCGCGGCTCAATGGTGATGACCATGGTCTTTCAATCTCCCTTGTTCGGATTCATGAATCTGTTTTACGGACCAAATTCCGGGATATCAGGAAATCCCTGGCCACGGCGGCCGGTGAACGTTTGTCCTGATCAACCTGATAGTTCATGTCCTGCATGTCCCCGTCACTGACCCTTCCGGCCAAGGCCAGCAGGGCCTCACGCACTTCCGGATGCCGCACCAGTACTTCCCGCCGAACCACCGGAGCTGCAAGATAGGGCGGAAAGAACTGCTGATCGTCATCAAGGGTCGCGAGGCGAAAGGCCTCGATGCGACCGTCTGTGGCAAAACCGGATATGACATCAACCTCGTGTTCCCTGATGGCGCTGTACATCAGTCCCGGATCCATTTCGCGTACGGCGCCAAAGGTGAGGCCGTACCGCGTGCTCAGGCCGGGGTACCCATCGGGTCTCTCCGCGAACTCGGCCGTGAACGCGGCCTTCAGCGTTTCGGCCTCCGGTTTGAGATCGCTGATGGTTCGCCATCCGCGATCCCTGGCGGTGTCCTGACGTACCGTAAGGGCGTATGTATTGTTGAAACCGAAGGGTTCCAGCCACTCCACCCCGAATTGGTCTCGGTATTCCTGGCGGACAAGCGGGAGGACCCCTGACCGGTCCCTGGGGATCTGCTGCTTGAGTACGGCGAGGAGAGCGGTACCCGTATATTCGGGGTAGGCATCAATTTCGGCATTCACGAGAGCCAGATGACACAGGGCCGTGCCCCCGAGGTTCAGCGTCCGCTCGACCTTCACGGGGCTCCTCTCCTCAATGATTTGGGCCATGAGTTCGGCGACGATGATCTGCTCGGTGAAGTTCTTGGAACCGATACGAATGGTTGCGGTTTCCTGGTCCGACCCGGAGCACCCGGAGAAGGTTGCTACGGAAAGGAGCAGGACGAGGACCGCAGTAGCGTATCTTCTGGAACGTGGGTTCAGCATGTCATGAACCCTTCCATGAAAAACGTCTCGCCAGAAGCCCGATGGCTCCATCCAGAATCAGGGCCAGTATTCCTGCGGGAATGGCCCCCAGGAGGAGGAGTCGGGTATTGTTCAGGGCAAGCCCCCGGTTGATGAAGTCCCCAAGACCTCCGGCCCCGATGAAGGAACAGAGGGTCGCGATCCCCACGCCGATGACGGCCGCGGTACGGACCCCGGCCATAATGAAGGGAAGGGCGAGCGGCAGTTCCACCATGAGCAACCGCTGAATCTCCGTAAAGCCCACAGCCAGGGCCGCCTCCCTTGCCGCTGCGGGGACCTCGTTGAGTCCCGTGTAGGTATTCCGGACGATGGGAAGCAGGGCATACAGGGTGAGGGCCACGATAGCCGGCTTCATGCCGATCCCGAAAAGAGGGAGCAACAGCGCCAGCACGGCCAGGCTCGGGAGTGTCTGGACAATGCCAGTAAACCCGAGAACGGCCCCCCGGACTCCCGGCGTCTTGTGGACCCACACGCCGCAGGGTATCCCGGCCGTTACCGCGATGCCAGTGGAGAGCCCCGTCAGGGCAAGATGTTCGAGCATCTTCTGCCATAATTCCTGCCCTCGTTCGGCGATAAATACGGTTACGGTTTCCTCGTTCATGCGTTCAATTGGGCCGTAAGGCGTTGCATATGTCTGCGGGGGGATTCAAACAGGTCACGTACAAAATCCGTTGCCGGTTGCCGCAGAATTTCTTCCCGGTGGCCTATCTGATGCATGGTCCCCTGGTGCATGATTCCGATCCGCTCACCCAGGAGGAGGGCCTCAAAGATATCGTGCGTCACAAACATGATGGTGGTCGGGACGTCTGTCCTTATTCGCAGGAGTTCCTGTTGAAGGCTGTCCCGGGTCAGGGCGTCGAGGGCCCCGAAGGGTTCATCCATGAGCAGAATATCGGGGGATGCGGCCAGGGCACGCGCCACGCCGATTCGTTGCTGCTGACCTCCCGACAGCTCGGCCGGATAGCGATTGGCAAAATCCTTCGGGTCAAGGCCTACCAGTTCGAGAAGTTCACAGGCCCGTCTCCTCCG
This sequence comes from Nitrospirota bacterium, assembly GCA_003235715.1. Lineage (GTDB taxonomy): Bacteria > Nitrospirota > Thermodesulfovibrionia > SZUA-242 > SZUA-242 > SZUA-242. The sequence continues at coordinate 232 of QJVM01000087.1, read as the reverse complement.
TGAGGCCGGGTCCTCACCCTTCAGCCGGAGGACCACACTGATGTTGGACTCCACGTCCATGTGGGGGAAGAGCCCCACGTCCTGAAACACATACCCGATGGATCGTCTCAGTTCCACGGGATCGTCTTTCCTGATGTCGTGTCCATTGATCCAGATCCTTCCGCTGGAAGGCTCCAGAAGTCTGTTGAGCATCTTCAGGGTCGTGGTCTTGCCGCAACCCGACGAACCGAGA
>QJVM01000195.1 GCA_003235715.1 Nitrospirota bacterium | reverse complement strand
GAAACCGAATGGCACGCGAACGAGTCCATATGTATAAGGGGTATAAATGGGGGTATATTCAAAGAATTGAATGGATAATTAACATACATCTTGCCAACCAGGTTCCTTCCTCGCCACAGGTCCGTGCGCATGCCTGAGCTTTAGCTTTGTCTGCATTAAATTACTTATAAATATCAATGCATTGAAAGTATTAAGCTCATGTCATTGGTTAGGCTAATGTTGGGGCATAGGATATAGATTTAATGAACATGCGGCCCAAGGTTGACGGAAGGCCGGGCGGGTGAGAAGCTGAACCCAGGCCGTCGAAGGGTATCCTTTTAGAGAACCGGAACTTTGCATGTCGCGTCAGGTCCATAGACACAAGAAGCTCGCGTTCTTTGTCGTGATGGTCCTGATCAGCCTCGTTACGACCCTTCTCTTGTCCGAAGTGCTGCTCAGACTGTTCGCGCCGGATTGGCTTTCCTTGAGAATGAAGGAATTGACGGCCGGGTTGCCCTATGCATTCGGGTCCGACCGGGATTGGCCGGCGGTGAAGGTGGACGGAAACTTCAGATGCTTTGAACCAAATTCGAACTTCCCTGTCAGACACCTGGAGTACGACAATCAGGCCCATATAGACGAGTTTGGGGGGAGATGGACACCCCACAAGGAGGGTACGGTTCTTGTGCCTTTCCTCGGGGACTCCTTCACCTTCGGGCTGGGCGTGGAAGACGGGGAGACGTATGTCAGCCTGCTTTCCAGGTTGTCCGAAGGACGTTTCCTGAACCTCGGAGTGCCCGGAAGTGCCCTGCACAATCAAAACGATATCGTGGAACTGAGACACGAGGAATTCGGCAGGCCGCCCCTCTACGTCTTCAGTTTCTTTATGGGAAACGATTTTTGCGACATCGAGAGGCATTACAAAAGGCAGGCGCCTCAGGAGGGAGGGGGCCCCAGGGAGAAAACGTCCTCGTTTGACCGGATGAATCAACTTGTCTATCACGACAATCTCCTGAAAAGGATTTACGTCATTCAGTTTGTCCGGGGGCAAGTCCTCCGTTTCATGAATCGAAATGCTTCAACCTTCACGCTCCCCATCTTTCAGATCTGCAGAACGGACAAGCCCTACCTGGCCACGACCCAGGAGTTCTTCGAGAAGGAACTGGAACGGCTCCGGCGCCTGGCCACGGAGCTCCAGTTCGACGTGCTTTTCATCCTGCTTCCCAGTGAGTACCAGGTGAATACGACGCTCATGAAGCTAAAGGCCCGATATTACGGGATAGACGAGGCGGTTCTGGACATGACGGCGCCCAATCGACTGTTGGCGAGGGAACTCAACCGCTACGGCATACGGTTCATCGACACGACGGATTGTCTTCGCAGGAATGAACGATTGGACGATCTCTACTACGTCCAGGACAAGCACTTGACAAAATACGGGCATCAGGCTGTGGCCGAGTGCATCAAGGAACAGGGAATGATGGACCTTGCCAAGATGGCGTCCCGATGACGGTCTTCTGGATGCACCCCCATCCTCGTCACTTCAGCCGATAGGCGGGAGGCCGGATGGAACAGCCGTTTGCAGATGCCATCCTCGTTGTGCACCTGATTTTCATCGTCTTTGTCGTCGGGGGCCAGGTCTGCATCCTGGTGGGCGCGGCCACCGGCTGGGGCTGGGTTCGGAGTTTCGGGTTCCGGCTGGCCCATCTTCTGGCTGTAGGGTTCGTGGTGCTGGAATCCTGGGTGGGGGTGATCTGCCCGCTCACGCTCTGGGAAGATGCCCTGCGCCGTGCGGCAGGGGGAGGGGGCTACGGCGGAACCTTCATCGGGTACTGGGTGGGGCGGCTCATCTACTACCGCGCCCCGGATTGGGTCTTCACCCTGACCTATACGCTCTTTGCCCTTATCGTCCTAGGCAGTTGGTTTATGGTCCGACCCCGCCGCAGACGCTGAGCACCTGCGGCAGGGCCGGTCCTGCAAGTCATATCACGCCAGGTCGAAGCGGTCGGCGTTCATCACCTTGGTCCAGGCGGCCACGAAGTCACGCACGAACTTATCCTTTGCATCGTCCTGCGCATAGACCTCGGCCAAGGCGCGGAGCTGGGAGTTGGAGCCAAAGATGAGGTCCACGCGGGTGGCGGTCCATTTCACCTTGCCTGTTTTGCGGTCCCGGCCCTCGAATACGTCCCTGGCCTCCGAGGTCGGCTTCCACACGGTGCTCATGTCGATCAGGTTGACGAAGAAGTCGTTGGTCAAGGCCCCGGGCCGTTTCGTGAACACGCCATGCTCCGACTGGCCCACGTTGGCCCCGAGCATCCGCAAGCCCCCGACGAGCACGGTCATCTCGGGCGCACTCAGGGTCAGGAGTTGGGCCTTGTCCACCAGCATCTCCTCTGCCGAGACGCTGAAGGCTTTCTTCTGGTAATTGCGGAAACCGTCGGCTTCAGGCTCCAGCACGGCAAAGGATTTCACATCCGTCTGCTCCTGCGAGGCGTCCGTCCGGCCCGGCGTGAAGGGAACCGCCACGTTATGACCGGCCTTCTTCGCGGCCTTCTCGACTCCGGCGCAACCGGCCAGAACGATCAGGTCCGCCAGCGACACCTTCTTGCCGCCGGATTGCTGGCTGTTGAACCCCTTCTGGATCCGCTCCAGGGTCTTCAGCACCTTCGCCAGCTGGGCCGGCTGGTTCACTTCCCAATCCTTCTGCGGCGCCAGGCGAATGCGAGCTCCGTTGGCGCCTCCTCGGTAGTCCGAACCGCGGAAGGTCGAGGCCGAGGCCCAGGCCGTGGAAACCAGCTCTGACACGGACAGCCTGGAGGCCAGTATCTTCTCCTTGAGGGCGGCAACGTCTTTCCTGGTGATCAGTTTGTGATCCGGGGCAGGGACCGGGTCCTGCCAGATGAGATCTTCCTTGGGCACTTCCGGCTCGAGCTAGCGCGATCGGGGGCCCATGTCGCGGTGGGTCAGCTTGAACCAGGCGCGGGCAAAGGCGTCGGCGAGGGCCTGCGGGTCCTTGTGGAAGCGGCGCGCGATGGGCTCGTAGATCGGGTCGAAGCGGAGCGACAGGTCGGCCGTGGTCATCATGGGCGGGTGCTTCCTGGAGGGGTCGTGGGCGTCCGGAATCATGTGCTCCGGTTTGACGTTCTTGGCCTGCCACTGATACGCGCCGGCCGGGCTCCTTATGAGCTCCCACTCGTAGCTGAACAGCATGTCGAGGTAGCCGTTATCCCACTTGGTGGGGTTCGGCTTCCAGGCACCTTCGATCCCGCTGGTGGTGGTATGCACCCCTTTGCCGGTCCCGAACCGGTTGATCCAGCCCAGACCCTGCTCCTCGATGGGCGCGGCTTCGGGCTCCGGGCCCACCAGCTTCGGGTCGCCCGCCCCGTGGGCCTTACCGAAGGTGTGGCCGCCGGCCGTGAGGGCCACGGTCTCCTCGTCGTTCATGCCCATGCGGCCGAAGGTCTCACGCACATCGCGGCCCGAGGCCACGGGGTCGGGATGGCCGTTCGGGCCTTCGGGGTTCACGTAGATCAGTCCCATCTGGACGGCGGCCAGGGGAT
>QJVM01000222.1 GCA_003235715.1 Nitrospirota bacterium | reverse complement strand
CAATCAAGCGGGGCGGTTTCTTACCGCCCTGCATTTTTTCTCGCTATTTTACTCTGTTCTCTTAACGTCAAAGGCTGCCTGATGGAGGCATGGGGCGCCGTACGTGATTGGGAAAGCCCCCGGAAGTCTTCTTGAACAGGAGAGGGCCCACGAAATTTGCGCTCAACAACGTAGGCTGAAGAGCATCGAATATTTCAGAATACCATGCAACCGGCGAATGCCTCTGAGAGCAGAATAATCTCTTGGAGAAGGGGTCAGTAAAAATTTCGTGACAGGTCTACGGTAAGCCCTGAGATGTTGCAGGTTTCGTCAGCCTCTTCCGCCTCCACCGGTGCTACAGACTTACCTCAATGGTATAAAGAAGGGATACGTGCCGGAGTGAAATCCGGGAAAGTTTATTTTCCGCTGGCCGGAAAGTGATAGCGGGATTTTCGTGAAAACAGTTAAGGGCAGGCGCTCATGGAACGCCTGCCCTAATCTTTGGATGGGGAAAGTCTTGTTAACCTTTAGACGGAACTACAGCATCCTTGAAGGCCTTGAGAGCGGTGATTTTAAGGACTTTTTTCGCCGGAATCTTGATGGCCTCTCCGGTGGCAGGGTTGCGGCCCGTTCGGGCTTTCCGGTTCTTCAGCTCGAAGTTTGCAAAGCCGCTAATGGCTACCTTTCTGTCCTTGCCCTTGCTAAGGGCGTCCGTGACCACTTCGATGAAGGATTCAAGATACCTCTTCGAGTCGGCCTTGGACACATTCAGATTTTCCGCGATTGCAGCGATCAACTGGGACCTGTTCAACTTTGCCATGCAGTAAACCTCCTCCTTTTTTTTGTGGGGTGATGTAATTGGAAAAGAATTAACCGATTTAGAATGCAAAGAGCGTACTTCACTCCAAACCGCAATGTCAATAGGAAAATTTCCGACAATCCAGAGTAACGTGAAAGGGCGGACCAGCCTTTAAAGACGGGCCTCTTCTCGTCGGCCCTGAATCTGTTTCTGAGTAATGCAAACGATGCTTCAGTTTGAGTTTGCGACACCAGAAATTGCTCCAAATCGGGTTGCAGGAGAGAAGACGGGACCAAATTCCGTGCGGAGAGTACAGTCGGCATTAAAGACCTTTACCAGGGAATCGTTGGCTTCATGGCCCCCGTCCGTGACGAGGATCTCTAGAATGCCATCCCCGTCAACAGATCCGACACCCAAGGCTATACCGGCCTTCTGATAATACCCGGGTGCGAGGAAGTCCTGGGGGCTCGTCCGGCAGGAGCCGTTGGCCGTATAAACCTCGAAGGCGCCCCCGGCTGTGGCCGTACCGAGGACAAGCATGCCTTCTCCGGCGGCAAGAGACGCACCTCCAACGGCTCCTGGAAGAATACTGGAAGGCAAGGGAAAATTTCCTGTATAGGGGAGAACATTCCAATCTCCTGGCCCTCCCGATACGTCAATGGTCCACACGCCCACCTGCGGGAGAACGTCCTTTCCCGTCGGGGACGCGATGAGTTCCGGAGTCCCGTCACCGTCCAGGTCGGCAGAGGCCACCTGAATTTCAGATACGGAAGCTTCCAGGGGAACGAAGAACACTCCCGTATCGGCGAGCACCTGCGATGCCGGGTCGTAGGAAAGGACCCGAAGGTGCGGCTTCCCGTTTGCCCCACCAACTACGATTTCGTCCCGACCATCTCCATCAAAGTCAGCTGCGGCAAGGCGGACCCCATTCCTGAAACTGGTTGGAAATGTGACGATGTTTGCCCCTGTAATTGGGGACCCATCCGGGCGGAACGCCTTGACTTCGAGTCCCAAGTCCAGACCCGGACCCGAGGCGATCACCACTTCATCGAGGCCGTTACCATCCACATCGGCGGTCGTGAGTCGGGAGCCATACGGGACCGCTGAACCGTTAAAGGCGAGGAAACTGTTGCGGGGAACGTAATTGTCATCAAGAATCATGACCTCGCTGTCATTATCGGACCCGGGACCCTTGGTCAAGGCGATAAAAACATCGCAAAGATCCCCGATTCCGTCGAGATCGCTGTCCGTCTGGCCGGGGTTGGCGTGGTAGGGACAGTTGTCCAGCGAGTCACCAATCCCATCGGCGTCCGTATCCAGATCGAAATTTGCCGTCAGGTTCTGATTCGTATTCATGAGGAAAGCACCTGGATTCTCTGAGCTTGTAACACTTCCCGTCCAGCCCAGAAAGATCCCACTCCCGGGGTCAGGCGTGGCACTGAGCAAAACCGTGTCCGCCGTCAGGAAACTCGCATCACAATTTGATGGGCACGAAATTCCGCTGCCGGTTACCGTCCCCGGTCCGAGAATGCTGACGACCAGATTGGTCTGGAGAGTGGTTTCGACCACAGCCGTATTGTTCGAAGTCACTGAATCGCTTTCTGCACCCGTAACAGAGGCTGTCATGGACAGGTCGCCCAGCGAATTCGGTGCATTAACCGTTATGGCGATGTCCGCAGAAGCCATGTGAGGCAAACCTCCGAGGTCACAGGTTATGGTCCCCGAGGCTTCGGAACAGGAACCCTGGGCGGGGAAAGCGGAACCATAGGTTGTTCTTGGATCAAGATCCACTTCCAGGACTGCTCCGGTAACATCTGATGCCCCATGGTTCGTGACGGTAATGGTATAGGTGAGAGAGGTCCCGGCCGATGCTGGCCCCTCCGGTGCGTTTGTTATGAATACTGAAAGGTCTGCCTCTGTAGAGTCGAGGGAATCGAGTGCTGCAAGGGCATTGATCCTTGGAAAGGACTGTCCGATCCGGCTGTCAAATATTGGTGTCCCTGTACTCGTCAACGCCAAGTTCACCCTCTCAGGAGAAATGCCCGGGTTCTTCTGATAAAGCAGGGCCGCGGCTCCGGCAGCATGGGGAGTGGCCATGGAAGTCCCGCCCAATGTCTCGGTGCGCTGCCCTGGGCCAATAGTTGAGGAGGTGATCAGGGCTCCCGGAGCCAGAAGGTCCAGAAACGGAGCCGTATTGCTCGAACAGACAATCCTGTCTGCTGCCGTAGAAGCATCGGTGCACACGGTCGAATGATATCCGGGCCAGGTAATCCCCCCGACGTTTGCATCGTAAACACTGCCCACCGAAGTAATGGAACTGATGCACGCGGGGGCCGATATCATGGCCGGGTACGTCAGGCGCGGATATCCGTCGTTCCCGGAAGCCGCAAAAATGGATATTCCTGCCGCGCGGGCTGCATTAGCGCTGTGGGCATAGTCGGGCAGGAAGCCGTCACAAACCGACGTGTAACCTCCGCCTCCGAGACTCATGTTGATGACCCGGATGTTGTAGGCATCCCGGTTTGTGGTGGCCCAGTCAATGGCCGCGAGGATGTCAGAATCCCATCCTTTGCCTTCATCTGAGAGTACCTTGATGGCAACGATCCCTGCGTCAGGCGCGATCCCCCTATACGTGGCATTCCCTGAAGTGATGATGCCTGAAACGTGAGTCCCATGGCCTTCACCATCAGCCGCACTCCCTGGCCCACTGTCACGGCCCGTACCTGTGCGGGGGCACCCCGTCGCTACCTCTTCCTGAAAACATTCCTCGTGAACCACATCATCGCTCAGGTACGCGTGTGCGTTGTCGATGCCAGTATCCAGAACGGCAACAGATACACCGGCTCCGGTATAACCCGCGGAGTGAGCGCCATTCCGCTGGACGAGGGGACCGCTCTCGGAAAGCAAGGCCTCAACGGGTTCGTCAGGAAGTACCATGGCCACCCTCGGGTTCTTCTCCATGCGCAGGAGCGCCTTTCTTGAAATCTTTGCGCTCAGCCAGGGTATGTTCTCAAGTCGATGGCCGATGCGGATATCAGACACTTTCTCCGAGGGCGGGAAAGAATCCTCGAAGGTGCGATGTAGCTCCAGTATTTCGTCCCGTGAAATGAACTTTTCCGGCCGTCTGTCTGTGGCCATCCGTTCTTGAAACGGATCGTCCCCGGGCCATCGAAGCTTGATGAGAACCGGGACTGAATCAGAATTGCGAAGGTCTTCCCGAAGAGTTTCCGAGATGAGCGGTCCGGGTGTACTCGGTGGGGAGGCCGACAGGGCAAACGCAGGGGCGCCCGGGAAAAGAAATGCGAGTAATGCCGCAATCAGGACTCGAAACATCGTGATTTCACCTAGTCAGGGACAGGCTACCCCTCGTCACCTCCACTCGCCCCCCATAAATATCATTTAAAAGTGAGGCGATTCAGCTGGTGTGGGAGAAAAACCTACGGAATTCCTGCACCAACTGTACCAAGAGCCTATATTAATGTCGCCTGGTCAAGCGCGATGGGCCCTATGAATCAGCGCATCCTTTCAATATGCCTTTCAGGAATCGTTGACAGCGGGGAGGCAGGGTGTTAGCCTTCGTTTACAGGGGACGGAGGAAGCTTCGGCTGAAATGCCTGGACACTGAACGGGTATTGAATCGGGAGCTGATATATGAGGAAACGGCTCGCTAGGCCGTGCGGCTTGTCTCAGCCATAGGAGGGTTGGCCCTGGGGGGGCGTATGCTAACGATGGCGAGGCCGGCATTGGGTTTTTCGGCAGGACTAACAACCGCCGACGGTGTGTAACATGTCGCTAAAAAAAATGGAGGTGTAGGTCATGAGATTTAATTTGGCAAAGCGGGGACTTTTCGTCCTTACAATAATATTCATGTTTTCGGTCAGTGTTTTTGCAGAGAACCGGTTGAACTCGAGTGTGCGATTCCTGGACCGCGATTTGCTTGCGGAAACAGCCTTGAAGGATGAGACGGCGGCGGTTCGACAGGCCGAATCGGAAAGGGACCGTGCCCAGGACGCGCTTGCGATTGCCGAGGCAAAACTGGTGGAGGCCGAGGCTTCGGGCGACCCTGATGCGGTCGATGAGGCCACACGCAATAGGAATGAGGCACGGGATGAGTATGAACTCGCGGTAGCGGGCCTGAACGACGCAATCTCAGCTCAAGAGACGGAGGCGGAACGGGTGGGTAAGGCATTGGAAGGCATGTCCGATGCTCAGGTCGTGGCAATGAATCGCTCATTGAACAATGCGCGGCACAACCGCTTCGGGGTGGACCTGGATGCCGAACATCTGGAGGCCGTCGGGGAGGGGAGCTACAATGATCGCCAGATTATGGCTTTGACCAAGGCTCTTGAAGAAGAGGCAAAGTTCAACGCGCATGCGGAACGTTTCCTGGCCCGATATGAGGCAACGGGCAATGAGAAATTCATGGATAAGGCTGAACGGTTTGAATCCCGGGGGGCCGCACAGAAGGAGAAGTTTCTCTCGAAGATAGAGCGGTTCGGCGAGATGGATGCGCCGACATCGCAGGAAACCGAGAGTCCGAAGAGCGTCTCAGCGGATATGCAGAAGGAGGTTCGCAAGAACTCACGGACGGTGGCCAGGAATTCTGCCCGGGAATCGGCCCAGAAACTGGCCCGGGAATCCGTTCGCGAGGCCTCGAGAAATGAAAAGCGGGAAGCTAACCGGGGGCAGGGGAAGGGTAAGTTGAAGTAGATTGTCATTCTTGATTGTCCGTTATATCCTCAGGGGGACAGAATAGGAAATTCTGCCCCCTGTTTCGTTTATCCCCAAGAAATAATGCCCAGAGGGCGTTTAATATCCTGAGATGGAAAGAAGGGGTCGCGTCTAACATGCTCGTTTCTTCTTGTGGAAATTGGCTCAGCATTTCCGCCTTACGTTTCTGTTCGGTCCTAACGCTGCTGCTAATCCCCACATTCTCATTCAGCGCCGAACCGGCGGAGCTTGAAAAGGGAATTTCGGCGTATCGGTCGGGAGAGCATTCAGCGGCCCTCCGGTACCTTGAGACGGCGATTGATAAATATCCAGCGTCTGCGGCGGCCTATTATTATCTCGGGCTCACAACATTTGCCCTCGAAGATTACGAAAAATCCGTGGCCGCCCTGAAGACCAGCCTGAAACTGGACAAGGGTCGGACCGATGCCCACCTTTACCTTGGGATGGCCTATTACCACATCGAACTCTATGAGTTTTCCGTCCAGGCGTTGGATCAGGCGATCAAGGACGACACGGGTGGGGCAACGGCCTGGTTCTTTCGAGGGCTTTGCCATTGGAGAATGGGCGAATTCCAACAGGCTCGGTCAGATCTTAAAAGGGCTGGAGAACTGGACGCAGCGATCAGAATGAGGCCCGAGTATCAACAGGTCATGCGGGATATTGAAGAGGGACACTCTCAAACGTCAAGCGCCCCAAAACCCGCCAGAACGGCGTCGGGGTCCCGAACAGACCCGGTCCGGAACAGGGAATCCCTCCCACGTGTTTTCAGACCTGCCCCTTATCAACCGATTGAACGCCCTTGGAGTCTGGAATTGGCCGCCGGCCTTCTGTTCGATGACAATGTGACCAGTGCTGAGCAGGATGTAACAAGCGATCAGTCGGATATGGCGGTCGTTCTCGAATTATCAAGTCGTTATACCTTCCCCCGATGGGAGGACGTGGAGTTCACCGCCGGATACGACTTCTACCAAAGTCTCTACACGGATCTTGATGACTTTAATCTGCAGTCCCATGTTCTTTCCATCGATGCTTTCCGGGCTGCCGGACTTCTGGATGCTGGCCTGGGGTACAGCTTCCTGGCCAGTCGTATCGGGGGCGATAGTTTACTGAACG
>QJVM01000200.1 GCA_003235715.1 Nitrospirota bacterium | reverse complement strand
GGCGAGAACTCCGGAGTCTGCTTTCATATGAAACAACCAGACCGCCTCTCCCAAGGGGACACCCGTTTAGAGGCGTACAACAGACGTTATACTGGACTTCAACCACGGTGGCAATGCACACCGCCTATGCGTGGTATGTGCATATGGGCGGAGGGCGGGTGTTCTATTCCGCCAAGCGTCAGTTTGGTCTCGTCTGGCCCGTTCGGGGCCACAGGTCTCGCGTGATTCATCCAACTGGCCAGACGCGCTGCTACGACATGGATGGAACTGAGATGGACTGCAGGGACGCCGGGGCATTCGTTCAGACATCCAAGGGCCACTCGCTTCCGGACTCACGATTCAAGGCTGCGGCCGGGGGTATTCTAGACCGGCTAACGGGTTTGTGCTGGTATCCTGACGGAGACATTTCCCACGCTAAGACGGATTGGCCTGGAGCCCTTGAGACGGTGCAACAATTGAATGGTCGTTCACGTAACTCCTGGCGCTTGCCAAATATCAACGAATTGGAATCTCTTGTGGACCTGTCCCGCCACTCGCCGGCACTTCCCGAAAATCATCCTTTCATTGATGTTCAGGAAGAATACTGGTCAGCCACTACGAGTATGTTCGAGCCGGAATGGGCCTGGTGTCTCTATATGGATAAAGGAGCCGTCGGTGTCGGATGGAAGCCTGGAAAGGAATTCCATGTTTGGCCTGTCTGTACGGCCTAACGAGTGCCTTCCCCAGTGATTGGAAGCTACCTGCTCCGTGCCATGAAGGGGTACCGTTCAGACCATGGCGAACCCGCACGCTCATGGCTGTTCCGGCGGTGCATCGCCCTCAAGGGCGATTCGGAACCATTTTTCAAAATGAGGCGCCTCTTGGGTACCTTCAGGAGGCGCCCACGAAGCAAAGTCCTTATCCGTAAGGGGAACATACGGGCCGGGCTTGGATTCAAAGAGAACCGTACCCGGTTCCAAGACGCAGAGGTTGTGCCAGGCACCGGCGGGGATCTCCACGAGCGTGGCCTCCCCATGGGGGCTGATCTCGGTTCGGCTGAGTACGGTTCCCTGTTCATCAAAGACAAGGAGTGCGGCCGAACCCCGCAGTGCGATGAACATCTCCCATCGTCCAGGGTCCGAATGGCGGTGCGGTCTGAAATAGGAGCCGGGTTCCATGGCCACGCACATACGCTGAATGGGGTCCTCCAGGATGGGGTGGAGGTTGTGATGCACACGTTTCCGTGGCGCCCGGCTGGCCTCCTGCATCTGGGAGTCCATGAAACTTTTACCGAGTTTCTTGAGGGGGACACCTTCGTGGTCGGTCATATCGGTCCTCGGGATGAGCCCTTCCGGATTTGCAGTACGTCCAGAAGAAGTAACAATAAGATTAAAATACCTGCGTAAGCGAAGGGAACGCCTGATTCGGAACCGGGAAACAGCAAGGGACGAAGAGTCATGAGCCTGTTTTACAGGATTGCTGAGCAGCGCATACGAGAGGCAGTGGAGCAGGGAGAGTTCGAATCGCTCCCCAATGCCGGCCGGCCCCTGGACCTGGAGGATGAGACATGGATTCCCGAGGACCTTCGCATGGTCTACCGTATGCTCAAAAATGCCGGCTTTGTCCCCCCTGAGCTGGAACTGCATAACGAAATCCTGTCCATGCGCCGGATGATCAACAGTCTCGATGACAATGCCGAACGGACGCGCAAGGTCAGGGAACTGAACTTCAAGCTGCTCAAGCTCGAGGAAATGACCGGGAGAAGGTTTCAGTGGGAACGTTTTCCCGAATACGAGGACAGCTTCTACCGGAAACTGATCCCGGATTAGCGTGCCGCCGGATTTCCATGACCAGGGAACGGTTTATCCAAGAGATCCTTCCGGGTGTGACGCGGAATGCCCTGATTTCAGACGCGCGGTACTGGGGATACTATTCCATGTGCGGCGTCCTGCTCAGACTCCGGGAGCAATACCGCTTCGAGACGGGATTGCCGCCGGGGGGGCGCCTCGATGAAGCGAGCGTGGCCGACTGGATTGGTCAACGGGAGGTCCTGTGGAACGAGGCGGGAGCCGCGGATTTTGTCCCTATGGTTCTCGACGGCCAACCTTACGAACCCTTCAATGTGGAGCCTTTGAATCAACGCCTCGAAGAAGCGTCTCTTGTTTACGGAGCCGGGTACGGGATTCACATGAAACCCGTGTTCTTTTTGGCCGACCTCGTGGAGAAACGAACTCATCGGGACCTTTCCATCTACATCTGCGGACGGGAATATGCCCGGGATATGTCCCTGAATCCAGCCATGGTGCAGGGCCGGCTGGTGTATGCACGCCGGGAGGTCATGTCCTCGCTTCTCTGGGGCAAATTCGAGGAACATCGTTTTGGCAGAAAATCGGGTCTTCTGGGCGAGGCATTTGGTGCGTATGGTGTAAGTCACGTGCTCGAAAGGGAGGCGCTTGACCGGATTGCGGCTGAGGAGATCGAGGCGGTGATTTACCACGAATATGGGGAGGCGGAGGAATCCCGAAGGCTGGGCGCTGATTGGTTGGAAATGCTGGCCGGGGTGGGCCATCCAAGGGACGGGCTCTTGCTGAGATCCCTCAAGGACGTGCTGGCCGATACCTGCGAAGGAGGGATGCTGCAATACATTGTCAAGGGGAAACGACGGGGTCCGTTGGCCTTCTTTATGGTCTTCCTGGAGGGGTATCGGCGTCTTTTGTGCTCTAACATCCGGGATGCCGTGGCGGATTTTGGCCACGGTTTTTCCTGGGAAGAACTGGACCGGGCCCGCCGTGAAACGTGGGCAAGGGCCGACAGGTTTGTATCAGACCTGCTTGGGGTCTGGAAGGAAGGGGACCCGGACCGGTTTCACGCGGAAATAGAGCGTGTCCGGACCCTCACCGAGAATCCTCGCAGTTCCCTATAAACGTTCCCGCCCCCTATGGCGGTCTGGCAGTGCACGAATTCGGACTGTACGATGTTCAATGGGGAGTCCTACCTGGCCGTCATCCGGTTGGCCTGTTCCTTAGTGTTGCGCCACAGAGCGGCTGTTTGCGTGCCTTTCTGGATGTTTCTCAGAATCCCCGAAGGGATGGGCACAACCGGTAATCCATGGCTATCTCCTGGGGCGCAAGGCGTGTGAACCTTTCAGTCGAGAACAAATGACGTTTCCAAAGGGGTCAAAGGTTCAAACTCCCTCTCCTGTGCATCGAGCAGCTCGGGGCCTGAGTCGGATGGTTCTTCAGGGTCACGGCGACCTCTGAGCCGCTCCAGCAATACATTCCGGGGTGCCGTGCAGCGGATGATTCCGAAAGGGATATCAAGCCTTCCGGCCAGAGCGCGGACAACATCCCGGCGACGTTTCCTTGAATAGGTGGCATCGAGAATTACCGGGAATCCCGCGGTGAGGATGATTTCTGCAAGGCTCGCCAGGGCGTCGTAGGTTTGTTCTGACCTTTCCGGAGAATAGATTCCGGTTCCATAGGCTGATCTGGCCGAGGAGCGGGGTTCGAGCCCGGCCAGACTTTTCCTTACCGTGTCCGAGCGGATAATCACCGCGCCTGACCGGGAGGCCAATCGACGGGCCTGGAAGGATTTGCCGGAACCGCTCAAACCGCATGTGATGGTCAGCGCTGGTTGCGGGATACGCGTTATGTAGCTGAAGGCCAGATCAAAGAATCTCCTGGCCTGGGCCAGGGCGGCCGCGCGGCCACCTTCTCCCATTTCCTGCTCCGCGAACGTAAGGGAGGCCACCTTGCCACGGACCATGGCCCTGTAAACCCGATAGAAATCCCACAGGCGAACCATTTGGAAGTCTCCGGTCTGGGCCAGGTATTCATTGAAGACAATATTGGCCAGATCGGGACGATTCTGGTATTCGATTTCCATGCAAAGAAAGGCCAGGTCTGACGCGACATCCTGGTACCGATACGCGGGGTTGAATTCGATGCAGTCGATGATATGAATGAAATCGCCGGCCACGTAAATGTGTTTTGGGCGCAGATCTCCGTGACCGTCACGAATCTTTCCCTTCCGGACACGCTCTTCGATGAGGCTGGTCAGCATGTCCATTTTGTTCCCGGTCCAGGAACGGAGTTCGGCGTGCCGGTCACGACTCAGAGTCGTTCCGCGAAAGGGCTCAAGTTGATGGAAATTCTCCATGGCATGATGCAGTACCGTGGAGGCGCTTCCGTACCGGCTGATTTCCGGGCTTGTGTCTGCATGTCGATGAAAGTCTGCAATGGCCCGGCCGATGCGGACCATCAGGAGATCATCGACGCGGTTCTTCTCCACCATGCTGAACAGCATCTGTTCATCAGGGAGGTAGCGCATCTTGACCGCAGCCTCCACCGGATTGCGTGAGTCTTCCGCAAAGTGCTCTCCGCCTATCTCGGAGATATCGACAACGCCCAGGTATACATTGCGTGAAGTGCGACGGTTCAGTCGAACCTCCTCAAGACAGAAATGGCGTCTTTTTTCCGGGGTGCGATAATCCAGGAAGCCGAAATAGACGGGCTTCTTGATTTTATAGACATAGGGGCGTGCGATAAGCACGTAGGAGATATGGGTCTGTACGAGGTGGACCTCGGGCGGTCTGTGAGGGTAGCGCTCCTGATGGAGAAGGTCTCTGATGAGACGGGGCAAATCGAAGGGCATCACGCCCGGACCTCCTTCCTGTTCTGGCTCATTGTCTGCCAAACCGGGTGGTTCGTAAAGTCGCGAGGGGTCTCCATAAGAAAGGCCGTGGTCAAAACGTCCTGTGGGCCCCTTCAAAACTGACGGAGGTAACAGTCCGGAGAATTCCGGAGTGCAGGCAAGACGGCTGTTGGAGGAGCGGGCGCAGTCGCTTAGGGCGCCAGCTGAACGATCTCGGCCTTCAGGGTCGCCAGGTCGAGCACGGCCACGCTCGGCCTGTTCGTCGTCCATCCACCGCACTCCCCTGGATTCACGATGAGGCAGCCATCGACTGTTCGAATATCCGGTTCGTGGGTGTGTCCGTAAATGACCACGTCGGCGCCCTTTCCGCGGGCCATGGCCTCCACCGCGTCTGGGTAATGGGTGAGAATAAACTGCTTTCCTCCCCAGCCAAAGACGTGGGGCGCTGAATGGATCCGCCCCTCTGACCTTTGGAGAAGCAGGACCTGGTCGCCATCATTGTTTCCAAAAACGCCCAGGAAGTCGGAACCGGATTCCAGATAATAGGGGAGCGTGAACGGCGCAACGAAATCACCGGCATGAAGGATCAGGCGGACGCCTTTGTCTCTGAATACCCCGACGGCAGACCTGATGGCTTTCAGATTGTCATGGGTATCGGAAAGAATCCCAACTTTCATTTGCTTTTGGAGCCCTTCTGACGCCGGGTGCGGATCTCGTCGCTCACAGCCAGCGAGAGTCCTTCGACCGGAAGCCGGGAAACTTCGCCCGTTCTGCGGTTCTTCAGCTCGATTTGGCCCTCCTTGAGCGTACGGTCACCTACCACCACCTGCCAGGGAATCCCGATAAGGTCGGCATCCTTCATCTTTACTCCGGGCCGGTCATCCCGGTCGTCATAGAGGACATCAAATCCGAGCGTGGCAAGGTCTGAGTACAGTTTCTCACCAATCTTTAGGGCCTGCTCGTTGCCCATATTCAACACCACGACTTCCAGGTCAAAGGGCGCAATGCTTTCCGGCCAGATGATCCCGTTGGCGTCGTTCTTCTGCTCCACGGCAGAAGCCATGATGCGCGCCGGTCCGATGCCGTAACTGCCCATGATGATCGGTTTGCTCTGGCCGCCCTCATCGAGATACGTTGCCCCAAGCGCTGACGAATACCGGGTTCCGAGTTTAAAGATGTTCCCGATTTCGATGCAGCGTTCAACCTTGAGCGGTTTAGCGCAGGTGGCACACCCGTCACCCTCCTTTGCTACGTGAATATCCGCCCACTCGGGGTTGAAGTCTACCCCGGCCCGGATGCCCTTGACGTGGTAATGGGCCTTGTTTGCACCGGAGACCCAGGAACCCTCCTTCAGGCTAGAGTCCGCGATTAGCCTGATTTGATGGCCAAAGGGGCCGATGAAACCGGCTTCGACTCCCAAGGTGGCCCTTACCTCGTCCTTGGCCGCCGGGCGACACGACCCGGCCAGTCGGGAGAATTTCTTCTCGTGAAGTTCCTGGTCGCCGCGAACCAGGGCGAGCACAGGTTTTTCGTCAGCCATCATGAGAACACTCTTGATCAGATTGCTCGCGGGAATGCCAAGGAATGCCGTGACCTCCTCCACGGTTCGCTTTTCCGGGGTATGGATTTCCTCCCGTGGCCAGCCGGGATCCTCGACCTTGCTCGGCATAGAGACGGCCAGCTCGACGTTGGCGCGGTAGCCGCAGCCGGTGCAAAGGGCCACCTGGTCCTCCCCGGCCGGTGAGGGAGCCATGAATTCATGGGCCGTGGCCCCGCCCATCATCCCCGGGTCGGATTCGACACGGTAGTACTGCAGACCGCAACGCGCGAATATCCGGTCGTAGGCTTCTGAATGAAGGTTATAGTTCTGGTTCAGACCCTGTTCGTCCAGGTCAAAACTGTAAGAGTCTTTCATGATGAATTCGCGGGTTCTCAGGATGCCGCTCTTGGGACGGGCCTCATCCCGAAGCTTCGTCTGAATCTGGTACCAGGACTGGGGGAGGTCCCGGTACGAGCGGATCTCGTGAGCCGCAAGCCATGTCATGATCTCCTCGTGGGTCATGCCAAGACACATGTCCCGGCCTCCGCGATCCTTGAGCCGGAACATCTCATCTCCAATGTCCGCCCATCTGCCGGTCTTCTCCCAGACCTCGGACGGGTGAAGGACCGGCATGGACACTTCCTGGGCCCCAATGGCATCCATTTCCTCCTTCATGATCCCGTTGATTTTCCTGATTACCCGCCATCCGAGGGGGAGGTAGATATAGAGTCCGGCCGCAAGTTGCCGGACATAGCCGGCCCGGACGAGGAGTTTGTGGCTGATGGCCTCGGATTCGGCCGGATCCTCCCGGAGGGTTGGAATGAACATTCTGGAATAACGCATGCTGGTCTCCTCGTTCTCTATTTATTTAATGTATTGGATGCAGGTACCGGGACTCAGTCGACGGAACAGGTGTGCCAATATATCAAATACGCATTTTCGCCGGCAATACAGAAGTCAGAAGTCCTGGGGTGGAGAGGAGGACCGCCGAGGGACCGCGTCATTGACTTTCTTTCAATATTCAAACTATAGTTCTTGCCGCGATGATGCACAGTATGACCGGGTACGGCGTCGGCGAGAACGCCGGTTTTCGAGTGGAAATCCGGTCGGTGAACCACAGACACCTCGACGTTCACGTCAGACTCCCTGCCGCCTTCAGTTCCTTTGAGAATGCCGTAAAGGCCAGGGTGCGGGAAAACTTCTCCCGCGGTCGGGTCGATATTTTCATCAAGCCAAGGCAGGAGAGCGGGGTACGGCTTAGCCTGAACCGGGACCGGGTGCGGCAACTCTATGAGGGACTCTGTGACGTGCAGAAGGACCTCGGAATATCCGGTACGGTGGAAATAGGCACCCTGGCCCTTATCCGAGAGGTTTACGACACGCCGGATGTCGAAGAAATAGACGAAAAACCGCTTTTCGAGGCCCTTGACGAGGCCATGAGACAGATGGCGGAAGCCCGGAAGCGTGAGGGCGAGGTGCTGAGCCGCGACCTGAACGCCCGCGTGGAGGATATTGCCCGGCGTTTTGATGAGATAGGCCCGTTATCCGATGCGCATAGAGCCGGAATCCGGGACGGTCTCATGGAGAAGATTCAGAAACTTGGTCCGGACATCCAGGTCGAGGAGGCCCGGCTCGCGCAGGAGATCCTCTTCTATGCCGAGAGGGCCGATATTACCGAAGAACTGGTCCGGGCACAGTGTCATCTCGACCAGTTCCGTTCCTTTATCAGGGATGGCCGGGGAGTGGGCCGCAAGCTCGATTTCATGTCCCAGGAGATCCTCCGGGAAGCCAATACGGTTGCCTCCAAGACGGGGGAATCCCGGATAGCTCACCTCGTGGTCGAAATCAAGGACCAGTTGGAAAAGGTCCGGGAGCAGTTACAGAACATAGAGTAGAGGGCGTTCCGGGGAAGGCGGTTGGGAGTCTCCAGGCTGAAGGGCGGCACCGGATATGAGTAAGGGAACGGTTTTTGTCGTATCAGCCCCCTCAGGGGCAGGAAAGACGACCCTTTGCCGGGAACTCGTGGCCCGGGACTCGAGGCTTCGGCACCTGGTGTCGCATACAACGCGGCCTCCGAGACCCGGCGAAGTGGGCGGCCGGGACTATACGTTTCTCCCGGAAGAAAGATTCAGGGCGATGGCCGAAGACGGCGAATTCGCCGAGTGGGCCCTCGTGCACGGAAATTATTATGGAACGGCCCTCTCCAGAATTCACGAGGTGCTCGCGTCGGGGGATGACGTGCTCATGGATATTGACGTTCAGGGGGCCCGTCAGATTAGGGGGAAGAATATCGGTGCGATTTTCATATTTGTTCTTCCGCCTTCCATGGGCATCCTCGAGAACCGCCTGAAGAGTCGGGCCTCTGACGACGAAAGGACCATTCAGCGGCGCATCGGGAAGGCTCGTGGGGAAATTGCATGCTACCGGGAGTATGATTATCTCCTGGTGAACGATGTTCTGGAAACCTGTATCGAACAGGCCAGGGCAATCCTGACCAGCGTGCGCCTCAGGATCGCGGCCGTAGAGCCGGGCTGGGTTGAGAGGACGTTTGATATCTGAATTCGTTTATATTAGGTTATGTTAATTAGGGCCCGATAAACGGGTGTTTTAGCCTGATTTTTCAGGCAAGGACGAGTTGAACGCGAGTTTGCTAGGAGGTTGAACAGAATGGATATAGTATCGTTGCCCCCCGAAATCCAGAGGGAAAAGATTGACAGCCGGTATCGCCTGGTTATCATTGCGAGCCAGCGGGCCAAGGCCCTGGCCCTCGGGGCCAAGTCAGAACTGGGTTCAGTGTCGGTCAAATTTACCACCCGGGCCATTGAGGAAGCGCTCGAAAACGAGCTCGAGGTGGTCACGGGTGAAGCGGCCCGGGAGGCCCGTCAAGAAGCGCTCAAGGAAGAGGCCCGACGGCTTGCGGCCGAGGCTGAAAAGCGGGAGGAAATGGGGGTTGAGCTTTCGGAGCTGGAAAAAGACCTCAAGTTCTACCTGAACGAGAAGGAAGAGAAGGAACGAAAGGCTATCGAGGACCTGTTCTCGTCTCCCGAGGCTGAAGAGGGGGCGGAAGAGGCCCAGGCAGAGGAATAGCCTGCCGGAAGGCAGGACCGGATGCAACCCTCGGTTACACTTGGCGTAACCGGAAGTATCGCAGCCTATCGCGCGGCAGACCTTGCCCGGGAACTCGGGCGCAGGGGCTGTCGCGTTTCTGTTGTCATGACCGAGAGCGCCTGCCGTTTCGTCGCTCCCCTTACCTTTGAAACACTGACCGGACAACCGGTTTATACCAGTCTTTGGAATTCTCCTCTTTCCCATATTGAACTGGCCCGGTCCACCGCAGTGGTCGTGGCCCCGGCTACGGCCAATATCCTGTCCAAGGCTGCGTTGGGCCTTGCCGACGATCTGTTGAGCACCCTGCTGCTGGCCGCTTCCGGAAATGTGATATTTGCCCCGTCCATGAACTGGCGCATGTACCGGAATCCGGTGGTTCAGAAACATGTTCGCGAACTCTGCGACCGCGGGTGGCGCATGGTTCCGCCAGGCGAAGGAACGTTGGCATGTGGAGAGGAAGGGGAGGGGCGTCTGGCCGACCTCAGGGAGATCGTTCTTCAGGTCGAGCGGGCCGTCACCACCGAAGATATGAAGGGTAGGCGCGTTCTGGTTACGTCCGGGCCCACTCGTGAACCGCTGGACCCGGTGAGATTTATATCCAATCGGTCCTCGGGCAAGATGGGAATGGCCATGGCGAGCGAGGCCTACCGGCGTGGCGCGCAAGTAACCTTGATTACAGGTCCCACCCATGAATATGTTCCCTCCGTATTCGAGACAGTCCGTGTCGAAACGGCGGAACAGATGCATGCGGCTGTCAAGACATACATCAACCATGCCGATATGGCTGTCATGGTGGCGGCCGTTTCTGACTATTCCCCGGAAACGTTGTCGACCGAGAAGCTGGTGCGTCAGAAGGGCACCCTCACGCTTGAACTGTCGCCGACGGTCGACATTTTGAGAGAGGTGGGCAGGAAAGGAAACAAACCGTTTCTTGTGGGGTTTTCGGCTGAAACAGGTGCCCGGCTCGAACGGGCGGTTGAGAAGATGAAGGCCAAAGGTGCTGATGTGATGGTCTTCAACGACGTTACCCGTGAGGGCGCGGGGTTTGATGTGGACACAAACGAGGTCACGCTCCTCTATCCGGATTCACCGGCCGAAGCCCTTCCTGCAGGACCTAAGCCGGAGGTGGCTAAAGAGATTTTTAATCGTATTCTTAATAGGTTGGCTTGACTTTTCTTAACTATCTGATAAGATGCACGAAACCTCATGAAAGACGAATTGACCCGCCTGAAAAGGATCGTTGACAAGGATCCCAATTCAACGGTGTTCGTGCCACTGGCCGAGGAATATCGGAAGCAGGGCCTTCTCGAAGAAGCGACGGAGACCCTGAAGAAGGGGCTGATGGTCCAGCCCCTTTATACGACCGGGCGCGTGGCCCTCGGGAAGGTATTGATGGAACGTGAGATGCTTCAGGAGGCTCGCGAGGAGTTCGAGCGTGTTCTGGACTCAATGCCGGAGAATATTGCAGCTCGAAAAAAATTGTCTGAGCTCTATTTGAAGTTGGGCCGCTCGGACCTCGCCGATGAGCATAGCCGGGTCGTTTCCGGGCTGACGCCCCCCCCATCGGCAACTAAGGTCCGGGGAACTCCGTCGGGTGTCGAAGCAAAGGACTCGGATGAAACTCCGGGAGACGTACCGCCAGCGCCCGGGGACCGGCCGGTCAAAGGAGTTCCGGTTCAGGCTTATGTGGACGCCGGGGCTCTGGAGTCGGGTCTGGAGGCCGTGCCAGGTGATGCCGGAGTAGAAATGACCGGGGACGTCATTGAAATTGAAACGGCCAGCATGGCGGATGTCTACATTTCACAAAATCTTTATGACAAGGCCATGGATGTACTTGAAAAGCTGCTGAGGCAGAACCCGGAGAACAAGAGGGTGCAGCAGAAGATCGAGGATCTTCGCATGCTGATCAATATTTCGAAGCGGGGGGCTTAGGTCCTGCCGGACCCTCCGTCGGGTACACCAGGCCGGCGAGGACGGTTTATTCTGATTCTCTATTATGGGCATTCGGGAACTTCTGAACAGGGTGATGGAGCGGTGCGAGGGTTCTCTCACCTGCATTGTGTGCGGATTTGACGGGGTGGTCGTTGAGAGCGTGGTTTCCCGGGAAGGAACGGAGATTGAAGAACTGGGTGCAGAGGCCGCGGTTTTTTCGGAACAGGCTTCCCGGATCCTGGACTCGCTTGCCTTCGGGGCTTTGCAGGAATGTCATCTTATGGGGGATCGGTATTCCGTTCTGGTCCAGAGAATCAATTCCGAATATTTTCTGATCCTGGTTTTCAGATCCGAGGCCTACCTCGGACGGGCCCGCCATGCTCTCAAGGTTGTTCTCCCTGAAATTGCCCGAGAACTCTGACCCGTTCTTGAAGCCCAATCCGGTTCCTCTACGACTGGGCACCATGGGCCTGGTGCTGCGGCCACAAAACGACAATGATACCTTCTGACCGACTAAAGCACTTCCGGAAATTGTCTTTTGTTGAACCTGTGGAGGCGATATTGGTCTCCGGTCTGTCCAATGTCCGGTACCTGTCGGGTTTTACGGGTTCATACGGATATATTTTCATGACCCGACGGTGGGCCTGTCTCATCACGGACGGCCGGTACGAGACCCAGGCGGCCGCAGAGGTTGAGGGCATGGCGGTCCGCGTCGACTCTCGCCCGGTATGGGAAGCGGCGGGTGACCTCGGCCGGGAGAAAGGAGCCCGCGTTCTGGGGTTTGAGCCGGCTCATCTGGGATACGAGCTTTATCAGTTCCTCAGGCGATCGGGGTTCCGCCTCCGGCCGTTGATCCGGAAAGTGGAGGAATTAAGACAACTCAAGGCGGATCAGGAAGTCCGTTGTATCCGGAAGGCCATCCGCATTGCCGAGGAAGCCTTCCTGGCCGTTGAAAGTCACCTGCGCCCTGGGGTCCCAGAAAGGGAACTGGCCGTGGCCCTGGAGTGTGAAATGCGCAAGCGGGGAAGCGCCAGACTACCCTTTGAGGCTATTGTGGCTACCGGCCGGAGGTCGGCTCTTCCCCATGCCCATCCCACGTCTCGAAGGATGAAGGCCGGGGACCTCGTCGTGGTGGACTGGGGCGCTGAGTACAACGGATATTTCTCAGATATGACAAGGAGTTTTATTCTTGGCCCGCCTGCTGGAGAAAAGAAAAAAATATATGATATAGTGCTCGAAGCCCAGCGGGCCGCTCTTCATGCGGTACATCCGGGCCTTTCGCTCAGAGCCGTGGACAAGGCCGCCCGGGATGTTGTGGAGGGTTCCGGCTACGGGCTTTTCTTCAACCATGGGACGGGACATGGGGTCGGGCTGGACGTACACGAGATGCCGCGGGTATCGCGCATGGGACGGGGGACCGTGGCGGAAGGGATGGTCTTTACGGTTGAGCCCGGGATTTATGTGCCGGACCTCGGGGGGGTCAGAATCGAGGACATGATTCTCGTGACGGCAGAGGGGGCCCGGGTGCTTACACGACTGCCCGTGGACCCGCGACCGGTCCGGTCTTAGCCTATCCGTGCATCGGGTCTGTTTGAGTCGAATAAGATAGTCCCCGTGGTCAGAAAGGGTCGTTATGTCTGAGAAAAAAAGAATACCGCTTTTCGAGAGGGAGGAGATCAGGGAGCTGATCGACCTGCTCGAAGGTACTGATGTTGCTGAGATTGAGGTTGAGAACGAGGGCAGAAGGGTCAGGCTTCGCCGGGCGGGGGGCGCCTTGCCGGCGGAGACGGTGGTCGCCGCCGTCCCTCAGACAGTGGCGAGTGCGGTTTCGGCAGCCGGTTCCGGCGCCGGAGCCCCTTCCTCGTCAGAGGACGACAAGGGCTTCGTGGTCAAAGCGCCCATTGTAGGCTCCTTCTACCGGTCTCCGTCCCCGGAGGCCCCTCCCTTCGCCGAAGTAGGCGCCACCGTAAACAAGGGACAGGTCCTCTGCATCATCGAAGCAATGAAACTGATGAATGAAATAGAGTCGGAGATATCCGGAACCGTACGAAAAGCCTTTGTCCAGAACGGCGAATCTGTTGAGTACGGACAACCCCTGTTCGTGATCGATCCTGCCTGATCGCTGATGTTTACCAAGATTCTCATTGCTAACAGAGGAGAGATCGCTATCCGGGTAATCCGGGCATGCCGTGAACTGGGCATCCGCACGGTGGCGGTGTATTCGGACGTGGACCGAGAGGCCCTTCACGCTCGGATGGCCGATGAGTCCGTCTGCATAGGTCCGGCCGCGCCGGCGGGAAGCTATCTCAACATTCCGGCGATCATCAGTGCGGCCGAGATCACCGACAGCGAAGCGATTCATCCCGGATACGGATTCCTTTCGGAGAATGCCCAGTTTGCCGAAGTCTGCCGCACTTCCGGCATAACCTTTATCGGGCCGAGTCCGGAATCCATCCGCGGGGCCGGGGACAAGGCCCAAGCCCGTCAGCTCATGCAAAAAGCAGGTGTCCCGGTGGTGCCCGGAAGCGATGGGCACGTGCCGGACGAGGCCACGCTTCTTTCCGTCACCCGTCGAATCGGATTCCCGATCATTATCAAGGCGAGCGCGGGGGGAGGCGGGAAGGGGATGCGTGTGGTTGAGAAGCAGGAGGATCTCCGCCCGGCCCTGCTCATGGCCCAACGGGAAGCCTCAGCCGCCTTTGGAAATGCCGAGATTTATTGTGAGAAGTATATCCGGAAGCTTCGCCACGTCGAGGTGCAGGTTCTGGGCGATCACCATGGCAACATCCTTCATCTGGGAGAACGGGACTGTTCCATTCAACGTCGGCACCAGAAGCTGGTCGAAGAATCCCCTTCACCCATGGCTACGGACCGGTTCCGGAAGAAGATCGGGGCCCTGGCCGTAAAGGCGGCGAAGGCATTCAACTATGTCAATGCCGGAACCGTGGAATTCATTGTGGAGGAAGACCGGAACATCTATTTCATGGAGATGAATACGCGGGTGCAGGTGGAACACCCCGTTACGGAGATGGTGACAGGAGTAGATATCATAAAGGAGCAGATCCGCATTGCGGCAGGGGCTCCGCTGACGATCAAACAGGGAGAGGTGGCGCTGAGCGGTCACAGCATCGAATGCCGTATCAATGCCGAGGACCCGGAGAAGTTTGTGCCCTCACCGGGCCTAATCCAGACCTTTATTCCTCCGGGAGGGCCAGGGGTGCGTCTGGATACGGCGGCGTATTCCGGATGGAACGTGCCTCCTCACTATGATTCCATGATCGCCAAGCTTATTGTTCACGCCCGCGACCGGTCCGAGGCCATCGCCCGGATGAGACGGGCCCTGTCGGAGTTTTACGTTGATGGAATTCGAACGACAATCCCGTTTCATCTCAAGGTGATGGATTCGGCTCTCTTCCATTCCGGGGATTTCGGGACGGATTTCATTGAACACCTCAACAAACCCTAATATTGCCGGACGTTGCTCCGGGTTTTCCAACGCCGCATCGAGACATTCCCTTTAAGGAGGTGAAGGAGCCAGCCTCCGCTTCTCAGGGATGGAGAAACCAGACTTCCTGAATTTCAAGGGGCTTTACGCACTGACGGACCATCGTCTTTCGGGGCTGTCGGACGTGGAGACGGTTCGCAACCTTCTTGAGGCAGGCGTCCGGGTCATTCAGTTCAGAAATAAGGAGTCCGACCCTCGAACCTACTACGAGGCGGCGCGAACGATGGCCGAACTCTGCCGGTTTCATGAGGCTTTTTTCATTGTCAATGACAGGGTCGATGTCGCTTTGGCAGCCGGCGCCCAGGGGGTTCACCTCGGGCAGGACGACCTTGAGATTTCCCTTGCACGAAGCATTGTGGGCGACAGCCTGACCATAGGGATATCCACCCATTCCCCCGAAGAGGCGGAAAGGGCGGAACAGGAGGGAGCCGACTATATCGGTTTCGGACCTCTTTTTACGACGCGGACCAAGAATGCAGGAACTGCGAGAGGACTTTCCATGCTGGCCGAGGTGAGACGGCGGGTGATGATTCCGGTGGTGGCCATCGGAGGGATTACGCCGGAGAATGCACCGACCGTGATGGAGAGCGGTGCCGACATGGTGGCGGTAGCCTCCGGAGTTCTTGCGGGCGGCCGGATCCAAGAGCGGGTTCGTTTATTTGAGCAGGTTCTGGAAGAGTTCAGAAGGCGGAGGTGAGTCCTTCGGCCTGCTCCTGAGCGGCGGAGGAGCTTGAAGCTCAGGCTTTCGGAGTTTTCCGAGGCGTAGCGTCAAGAGACCAGGCAGGGCGGGCGGTTTTGGCGGTTCACCCCTTTGTCCGGGGGGCCTCCCTCAATGAACGGGAGAACGAAGGCCGGCGAGGTCCACCGTTCAGGAAAGCCGGCGGCGCCATCTTTATTCCCGCGTTTGTGCCAGATTAGAAAGAAGCTTAAGGAGGAACAACCAGTGACAGACCGATTTGTACTCAAGGCGGAGGAAAGTCTTCTCCTCGTTATAGACATCCAGGAACGGCTCGCCGCAGCAATGTCAAAACGAGAACAGGTGACCCGCAATGTGACGCATTTGCTGGAGCTGGCGAGGCTGAAGGACCTCCCGGTGCGGGTCACGGAACAGTATCCCAAGGGGCTGGGGCACACGGTTTCTGAACTTTCGGACGCGATGTCCACCGTGCAAAGGTTCGAGAAGATATCTTTCAGCTGTTGTGGCGAGCCGGGTTTCATGGACCATCTGAAGGACCCGGGGCGATCCAAAATCGTGGTCTGCGGGATGGAGACCCATGTTTGTGTTCTCATGACCGCTCTGGACCTGCTTCATGAGGGCTTTGTCGTCCACGTGGTCGCGGACGCGGTCTGTTCCCGCCATGACGACAACTGGAGTACCGCCCTCTCCATGCTCAGGGATGCCGGTGCCGTGATTACCTCCACGGAGACCGTTCTCTTCCAGTGGCTCGAGCGGGCCGGCTCCGAGGAATTCAAGGCCATTTCGAAGAGGATTAGGTAAACTCCAGATTTCCGTAAGGTGGTTCCGATTATGGATAATCTTCTGCCCCTGATTGCTGTCGGATTGGTTGGAACTTTTGCGGGCTGGGTTGCGGCGTCGATTCTCGAGCGTTCCCGGAGCCTGGGGCGCCAGATGCAGTTGGAGTCTGAGTTCAGGACGTTGGAGGAGTTCCACAAGGAGGCTCGCTCCGACCTTGAAACAGCGCGTCTGGACTTGGAACAGGTGAGAACCAGTCTTTCCGCCGAGCGTGAAGGGAGAGTCCGGGCTGAGACCCGCCTTGAGGAGATGAGGACCGCGCTTGAGGAACAGAAGGTTCTTCTGGCGACGGCGACGAATCGGCTCACGGATACCTTTAACGCGCTGTCGTCGAACGCCCTCAAGAGCAACAACGAATCGTTCATTGCCCTGGCCACCCAGACGTTTGATAAGCTTCTGGCCGATTCACGGGGAGATCTTACCCGAAGGCAGGAGGCCATAGCGGGTCTCGTCAAGCCCATCCAGGAGGGCTTGGCGCGGTACGAAAACAGCGTTCGGGAGATGGAAAAGGCCCGGAGTGAGGCTTACGGCAGTCTTCGTCGTCATCTCATTGAACTGAACGAAGCCCAGCAGGTTCTCCAGAAGGAGACACGGAATCTTGGTCACGCCCTTAAGACCCCGCAGGTCACCGGCCGGTGGGGCGAGATTACGTTACGGCGAGTCGTGGAACTCGCAGGCCTGGCAGACCATTGTGATTTCTATGAACAGGCCAGCGGACATGCGCCGGTCGAGGGCCGGTTGCGCCCGGATATGGTCGTCCGGCTTCCAGGGGAACGAGTCATTCTGATCGATTCGAAAGTGCCCCTTCAGGCCTATCTTTCCGCCTCGGACCCCGCGCTGGATGAAGTCCGCCGAAAGGAAGGCATGAAACGTCACGCCCAGTCGGTACGGGCGCATATGCAGCAACTCGCGGCCAAGCAGTACTGGTCCCAGTTCAAGCCAAGCCCGGAATTCGTAGTCCTGTTCCTTCCCGCGGAGTCCATATACAGCGCAGCCCTGCAGCAGGACCCGCTCCTCATCGAGGACGGGGTAAAGAACGGCGTGATTATCGGCACACCCACGACGCTCATCTCCCTCCTCAGGGCCGTAGCCTATGGCTGGCAACAGGCCACCATGGCTGAGAATGCACGAAGGATCGCCGAGGCAGGCACCGACCTATACGACCGTATCCGAAGCTTTACGATCCACATGGACCGAATACGGGACGGGCTGGACAAGGCGGTCCACGCCTATAACAGGGCTGTTGGATCGTACGAGACCCGTCTCTTGCCCGGCGCACGAAAGCTCCGGGAACTTGGGGCCGCCTCGGGCCAGGGTGAGGTTGCTCCCCCAAAGGCGGTGGAAACCGTCATGCGGGCGCTTCCTGCGGAGGAGGAGCCTGACAGCCGAGAAGATGGTGGAAGCCTCAAAAGGTGACAAGTTGCTTAAGCGCTTAGGGTTCACCATGGGCGACAGGGGCGGCATCGGCCCAGAAATCGTCCTGAAGGCCCTCTCCAGTCCGGACTGTCCACCGCACATCCCGGTCATATACGGAGACCCAGCCGTCCTTGAACAAGCGGCCAGGTCGGCGGGGCTCAACCTGTCTCTGCACGAGATACGAACTGCCGATGACGCAATTTCCGGCCGTATCAACGTGCAACCTGAGGGAATTGTTACAGAGGTGCCCCTCCCGAAACCCTCGGCGGGGGGCGGGAAGGCGTCTGTGGCGTGCATCCGGAGGGCCGTCCAGGTTGCCCTGTCGGGAGGAATTTATGGCATTGTCACAGCCCCGATCTCGAAGGAATCCCTTTATCTGGCCGGTTATCCCTGGCCTGGCCATACCGAACTGCTTGCAGAATTAACGAGCACGGCCGATTATGCGATGATGCTGGTGGGTGGCCCCCTGCGGGTGGTGCTGGTGACGACACACGTCTCTCTGCGGAGGGTGGCCTCGATGATTACCGAAGAGCGGGTTCTGTCAACCATAAGAATGGCCGATAGAGCGGGCCGGATGCTTGGCTTCGCCGAGCCGCGAATCGGGGTGGCGGGTTTGAATCCCCATGCAGGGGAGGCGGGGGTTCTGGGTGACGAGGAGGGAATTGCAATCCGTCCGGCCGTGGTTCGCGCGGCAAGAGAGGGTTCGCGGGTCAGCGGCCCCGTACCACCCGACGTGGTATTTCGTCAGGCCTATCGTGGAGACTATGACCTGGTGGTCGTTATGTACCACGACCAGGGTCTTATTCCGCTGAAAATGATTGCCTTCGAATCCGGGGTCAACGTGACCGTAGGGCTTCCGATAATACGAACCTCACCGGACCATGGTACGGCCTTTGACATAGCCGGTAAGGGTGTTGCAGACCCGAGAAGCATGGTGGAGGCGATAAAGCTCGCGCTACGGCTTGAAATACCCTCATCTTGCTGATGATGCGGCCCAAGGTCAAGGCGACTCCTTTTGTATGACCTCAAGACCCGTTCCCGAGAATCCCTGTTCCCCCCCCTTTTTTCTTTTGTTCATATAAATACCTTTAAAATAGATAGTTAGATATCTATTTATGATCTAACACATTAAGCCCACATATTAGTCAGGTTCAGAACCGTACGATGATTGTAGGTCCCGCTGCGCTGTTGCATGCCGGCTGCGGCGTAAGGGCAACTGGTGACCCGCGTGATCTTCAGGGAGCGAGCCGGAAATCACCCTCGAAACACATTTCGGATTTGGTTCGGGACTATCTTAGCGTCGGTCAGGAGGCTCGCGCTCCTCGTTGAGGAGAAGGTTAGGGACTACATGAAGGCCTGCTGAACTTGGGGTGGGTGTGTTCCTGTGGAACGTGATACGACCGTCTTTTGCCGGGGCCCAGCAGGCACGATACTGGATTCTGGATAAGTTGTGTCTTGAAAGGCGTCGCTGAGTCCTGATACTGTTTACGAAAAATCGAATACGGGCCGAAAGGCTGCGCCCCTTAACGGGGAGAGGGATGGAAAGCAGAGCGCAATGAGGGCATCGAAACGGGAGGTCATGAGTCTTCTCAAGGAACGTGATTTCGATAAGCTGAATCGGCTTGAGGCGGACAAGGGCGGGGTGTTCCGTGTTCTCCGTGGCCTGGGCTACGACCCGGAGGACGAGATTTTCTGGAGGGCGTGTGAAGCCATGGGCCCCTTCTCAAGATTCCAGGCCCTGAACGAGGGACCGGAGACAGTCCGGGGAATGGTTCGGAGGCTGATCTGGTCACTGAGCGATGAATCGGGCGACATGGCGTGGAATGCTCCGCTCATGCTGACGGAGATGTTTCTCTGGAACCCGGCAATATGTGCTGATATTGGTCCTATCCTCGTCAATCTGGATGAACTCATTTTCAGGAAGAGCGCGGTTCTGGCGGCGGCTCGCCTGGCCAGAGACTTTCCGGAGGTGGTGAGAGACGTTGAGGCAGAGTTGATCTCCGAGTTAGGAAATCCTGACCCGGAAACCCGAGCCTATGCGGCTTGGGCCCTGGGAGAACTCGGGGAGCCAAGCGTGTCAGAAAGCATTCGAGCGATGACGACAGACATGGCAGGGCCCGTGAAGGTTTATCGGGACGGGCATCTTCAAAGGCTTTGTGTCGCCGACCTTGCTGCAGAGGCTTTAACGCGTCTCCGCGGGGAAGGTTAGGAGCCGTGTCGCGGCGGAGAACGAAAGCCCTGTGTTAGACTCCAAGACGATTCACGCTGAAATCCATACATATTTTGGAAGGGAACCCATATGTCAGACTGCTCATGCGGTGGCTGCAGCTGCCAGCCGGAACCAGACGAGGGTGGACGGCTCGAGATCTCGCCCCCGCAGGATAATCAGGAAATCCTCTACCAGCAGGCTTTGACCGAGGCCCGGGAGGGACATCTGGAGCGAGCCGAACAGCTATTGCTCGAACTTGTGGAGGCGCGACCCGAATACTTTGCGGCACGGGTGGAACTGGGGGCCTTATACCTCCGGCAGGGAAAACTTGACGCTGCCATTGCCCAGAATGAGGCGGCCTCTGCTGTCAATCCGGACCATCCGGTTCCGTTTGTGAATCTGGCGGCGGCCTTCATTCAGAAGGGTGACCTGGAGCGGGCCGTCAATGAATGCGAGGAGGCCCTGTTCATCGATCCCCAGTACGCTGATGCCTACAAGAACCTCTCTTGGGCTTATCTCGAAAAGGAAGATTTCAAGTCAGCGGCTGCCGTATCAAAAAAACTGATTGAACTGGAACCGGAGTCGGGTCTGGCGCGGAACAATCTGGCCGTGGCTCTGTTCTATAGCGAGAGATATCCGGAAGCCCTCAACGCCGCCAAAGAAGCCCTTGAGCGGGGGTATCCGGTTCACCCGGATTTCTACAGGGACCTGCTGGCGCGGGCGGGGTCGACCCGGGCCTGAGGAAGCGTTCTTCAGCACCATGCCGGGTGACCGACCATGGAAGAGGCGCCGCGAACGCGGAGAAAGCCGTCCTGATAAGGAGGCGGCCTGCCCCTTCTGCAGGCTGCGCCTTGAGCGGCCGCGACCCGTGGAGGGCACGCGGAGGTCAGGTTTTCTGGGCGGGGCTTGTGCCTGCGGAGCGGTCTTCCTTTTTGATGAAAGCGGGGGACATGGGGGAGAAGCTATTGTCGAGGTCATGCTGGCCGCCTGTGGAGACGACTGGGATTACGCGTGGTCGCTTCACCCGGAGGTGGACTACCGGATGCTGACGCTGAGCTACGACCCTCAGGCGCACCGCATCGCCGAACCCGGAGATCAATACGAACCCACGGGCAAGCTTTATTTCTTCAAACATCTGAAGGGCCCGGATCCCGCAGACTGATACCTGTCTCCCCCAGCACTGAAGACCATATTCAGCGCGCTCGCCGGATACTCCCTCATATTCGGTGCACCCATTCTGGCACGGTTCCCCCTATTGACATTTTCATTCAACTGCGAGCCTGTGCTTGATAAGGTTTCATGATTGCGCTATAAGGATTTTCTATTTGACCCTTCATTGGGCACCGTATTAAAGTTCCACGCCGTGAACATGGCGCCGGGGGCTGTTAAAGATAAAGTCACGCTGCAATTCTCTGGACATTTCACGGGCATCTGCGTATCGTATTCGGGTTCCTCCTTGGGGAGTACCTGGAAAATCCAAATCAGCGCAAAGGAGAGGAAGGTCGAATGGGAACAATTGATGTCAAGGGCAAGAGCTACGAAATTGACGAAGACGGTTTTCTTGTAAATCCGGAAGACTGGAATATGGATGTGGCCAACTACTTCGCCGAAGTGGAGGGCATTGACATGACCGATGCCCACTGGGAAGTGGTGAATTTCCTTCGCGACTACTTCCAGCAGTTCAATATCGCTCCGATGATCAAGATTCTTGTCAAGGAAATTGGCAAGAAGATGGGTCCGGACAAGGGTAACACGAAGTACCTGTATCAGCTTTATCCGAGTGGTCCGGCCAAACAAGCCTGTAAGATCGCCGGGCTGCCAAAGCCGACGGGCTGCGTTTAGTCG
>QJVM01000164.1 GCA_003235715.1 Nitrospirota bacterium | reverse complement strand
TCCCGAAATATTCGGCGGAGGCGACTGCATTCACTTTGAGAAGCAGCCGCTGGACAAGGTGGGTGTCTACGCGGTTCGGGAAAATCCGGTCCTGTATCACAACCTGATGGCCTCCCTTGAGGGACAACCGCTCCGCGCATTTGACCCGGGCGGCGATTATCTCCTGATCTACAACATGGGAGACGGAACCGGCATCCTGAAGAAGAAGTCCGTCGTTCTTGGGGGGCGGCTTGCCTTCCTGATCAAGGATTACATTGATCGCCGGTTCATGAAAACTTTCCAGGCCATCGAATAGCAGCCCGTGGTTCGGCTTTCCCGGGCCGGAAGCCCCCTGCAGAGAGGTCAAGCCCCTGTACCGAAAGACGGAGGCCTTTCTTCTCAGCTTAACGTAAGCCTGATATTATGGGACTGGGACCCAAGAACAAGACGAGGCAACGAGGAGGGGAAACATGTATTCGTCGGTCAATCTGTCCAGAAATGTCATCACGATGGTTCTGGCGGGCGGCAAGGGAGAGCGGCTGAGCCCGATTACCATGGGTCGGTCCAAACCGGCCGTCCCCTTTGGGGGGAAGTACCGCATCATCGATTTTGTCCTGAGTAATTTGTTCAATTCAGGGATACGCCATGTTTACATCCTGACCCAGTACCAGGCCTATTCGCTGAACAAGCACATCAAGGAATCCTGGGGTAAATGGACGGGCCTGGGAGAGTTTTATGATACGGTCTCGCCCGAAACCAGCAGCATGAGCGAGCAATGGTTCAAGGGGACCGCGGACGCGATCTGCCAGACCATACGGTTTATAGAGGCGGCGAACGCCGAGCATGTCGTGATCTTTGGCGGCGACCATGTTTATAAGATGGATATTTCGCAGATGGTGGCCTACCACCGGTTCAACAAGGCGGATGTCACCATTGCCGCCCTGGAGATATCGAGGGAAGGGGCTCAGCGTTTCGGGGTTCTTCATGTAAATGACGACCTCGAGGTCACGTCCTTTGTGGAGAAACCGAAGAACCCGCCGACCATCCCCGGACGGGATACCTGCCTAGCCTCCATGGGCAACTACATTTTTTCCACGCGGAAGCTCCTCGATATCCTGAAGCGGGGCAAGAAGAGGCATGATGACCTGGATTTTGGAAAACACATCATCCCCATGATGCTGGAAAAGTCGGACCGGGTCTACGCCTATAATTTCTTCGATAACTTTGTTCCCGGGATGGAGCCCAATGAAAGGGGATACTGGAAGGATGTGGGGACCATCGATTCCTACTTTGAGGCCAATATGGACCTGATCCGCGTGAGCCCGCAGCTGAATCTGTACAATCAGGAATGGCCCATCCTGACGAACCAGGGGAATCTGCCGCCGGCCAAAACGGTTTTCGACGATGAGGGCCGCAGGGGCCAGAACCTCGATTCCCTGGTCTGTGGCGGCTGTATCACGAGCGGGGCCACGGTCCGACGCTCCATCATTGGGCCACGGACGAGGATAAACAGCCATGCCCTGGTCGAAGACTCCATTCTCTTCGAGAATGTCCAGGTGGGCCGCAATGCCCGGATCCGGAGGGCGATCATCGATGAGGATGTCGTTATTCCGGAGGGGATGGAGATCGGTATCGATCACGAGGAAGACCGGATGCGGGGCTGCGTGGTTACAGAGTCCGGAATCGTGGTGGTTACCCGCTGAAATCAAGTTTGATATCTGCCCGGTTACACGGAGGTCTTGCCCATGAAGCAATGGAGTGTTTCCAAGGTCATGATTCTGGTGCTGGTGGCCGGAGTTCTCATTCAGTTCGTGCCTTATGGCAGGAATCATCTCAATCCCCCCGTCACCGGGGAACCTCCATGGGACCGGACTCGCACCCGGGAACTGTTCTTCCAGGCCTGCAAGGATTGTCACAGTAATGAGACCGTTTGGCCCTGGTACAGTTCCATTGCCCCGGTCTCCTGGCTTGTGCAGCACGACGTGGACGAAGCCCGCTCCGAGTTCAATGTGTCCGAGTGGGGCCGGACCGGGAAGAACAAGGGGAAAGATGCCGCAGAAGAACTGAAAGAGGGGGAGATGCCTCCTTTCCAGTATGTGCTGGCCCACCCTCGGGCACGGCTCACGGACATGGAAAAGGCCGAACTCATCAAAGGCCTGATGAATACGTTTGGCGAGGAAGAGGTAGGAACAGGATACTGATTCGAAGCGCTACGAACTGCGTCTTCGCTGCCGTCTTCTCATCATGCCCGGGATGGTAAAACACCGGGGATACGGATAATGGAGCCGTCTTATGAACCCTCTTGAGTTCACCCCAGAAGACCGCGTCCTTCTTGTCGGAGCCACAGGTTTCGTTGGCGGGCGCCTATTGCCCGAACTGCTCCGGAAGGGCGTAAGAACTCGAATCCTTGTCCGGAACCCTGACCGCGTTCCCACGGAAATCAGTTCCTCCCCCATGGTCGAAGTATCCGAAGGGGACGTGCTGGAGAACCGGGGCCTGACTGAGGCTCTTGAGGGGATTCATACCGCCTATTATCTCGTTCATTCCATGGGAGGAAAGAGCCTCTTCCGGAATCTGGAATACGCAAACCGGGATGTGAAGGCGGCCAGGAACTTCGTTAAGGCGGCAGAAAGGGTGGGGCTCCGCCGGATCATTTATCTCGGGGCGTTGGGAGAGGCGGGAAAGGAACTTTCCGAGCATTTGAAGAGCCGGGCGGAAGTGGCCACCATCCTGACGTCCGCGAGCGCAAAGACGACCGTCCTCCGCGCGGCTATCATTATCGGCGCGGGCGGAGCTTCCTTCGAGATGCTCCGATACCTTGTGGAGCGGCTTCCGATCATGGGCTGTCCCCGATGGATAGAGACACGCATCCAGCCCATTGCCATTCAGGACGTTCTGGCCTACCTCTCGGGATGCCTGGAACATCCGGAAACGGCTGGGAAGACGCTGGATATTGGTGGCCCGGAGATTCTCACGTACCGGGAAATGATGCAGCAGTATGCGGCGGCCCGGAACCTGGCCCCCCGTATTATCTTCAGGGTTCCTTTTCTTACCCCCCTCCTCTCGGCCTATTGGGTGGATCTGGTTACGCCCATTCCCTCGGGGGTGGCCCATCCGCTCATCGAGGGACTGAAGAACGAGGTGGTTTGCCGCAATCACGAGATTGAAGTCTATATCCCCATAACGAAGACGCCCTTCAGGGACGCGGTCCGCATCGCCTTTTCCGAGGAGAAGGAAGGGCCGGGAGTTACCGGATTCTGATGACGGTAGAGGAGTCGGTTCAGATCGAGGCGTCTCTGGAACGGGTCTGGGACACTTTCACGAATCTCACCTGCTGGAAAGACTGGAATACGGTGCTCGAGGACGTTCTTCCTGAGGGCCGGAGCGTCATGGAGACGGGGGGGCGTTTTCGATGCAGAATAAGGCCCTTTGTCCTCGGCATAGAGTTCGAGTCCAGGATTGAAGAGGTTATCCCGTATAGCCGGGTGGTCTGGCAGGGAGAACGATTCGGGATATCCGCCCGTCATGCCTTCGAGTTCACCACAACGGAGGCGAACCGGGTCCGGGTGACCAGTCGGGAAACCTTTGAAGGCCCCACGACGCTTGTGGCCGGCCTCCTTTTCCCGTGGAGGCGCATCCGGGAATTGACGGTGGCCATGCTCGAGGATCTGAAACTGGAATCTCAAACTTTGGGCCCCCTTTGATGACAAACCGTAAGGCATGCTGGAGACCGACGTCGTGAGCGACCGTATCAAACTGGGTATCAGTTCCTGCCTGCTGGGCGAGAACGTGCGCTATGACGGGGGCCACAAGCTCGACCGTTTCCTCAGAGATTCCTTGGGACAGTTCGTGGATTGGGTTCCCGTCTGTCCAGAAGTGGAATGTGGCCTTTCCATCCCGCGCGAGGCGATGAGGCTTGTGGGAACGCTGGACGAACCACGACTGGTTACCCGAAAGAGCGGAATAGACCATACAGCACGGATGCTCGCGTGGGCCCGCAAGCGGGTCAAACAACTGGAGAAAGATGGGTTGTGCGGATTTGTGTTCAAGTCCCGCTCCCCCAGTTCGGGCATGAGGGGAGTAAAGATCTACAACGAAGGGGGTATGCCCGTCCGGACCGGCAGCGGCCTCTTCGCCCGGGAGTTCATGGCCCGGTTTCCGGTGCTCCCGGTCGAGGACGAAGGGCGCCTGAACGACATGGGCCTTCGGGAGAACTTTATCGAGCGGGTCTTTGTCTATCATCGATGGCAGAAGCTTGTGGGGCAGGGTTTGAGCCCCAAAGGGCTTGTCGATTTTCAGACCCGCCATAAATATCTGGTCATGGCCCATAGCGTAGAACATCTGCGCAGACTCGGGAAAATCGTGGCCGGCGTCAAGGGCAGGGAAAACAAGACTTATGGGGAATATGGCGTGACCCTGATGGAAGGCCTCCAACGGACGGCCACGATTCGCAAGAACGTGAACGTGCTTCAACACCTGATGGGGTACTTCAAGACCCGCCTTGCCGGAGATGAAAAACAGGAACTTCTGGAGGTGATCGGAAAGTATCACAAGGGATACGTTCCCCTGATTGTCCCGGTAACCCTCATTCAGCATTATGTACGGAAGTACGACGAGCCGTATTTAAGGGAACAGTTCTATCTCTCACCCCATCCCGTGGAACTCATGTTACGAAACCATGCCTGACTTTCATGAGATGAGCTGAACCAATCGGTTGGAAGAGCACTATCCGGGAAACTGGACTTCTTTAGTATTTGAACTCTTTTACTCCGCTACAGTTTTGCCAGAAATGGGGTCAAATCAAGTCCTAGATTGCACTCGTCGAATTTCTTGACAACAGGGTCTGAAAGTGCTGCTATGGAACTAGCGTATAAATGAAATAGAAAAAATTGAAGAGGGAACCTGTGCCGGACGGCTTCAGCGAAGGGGAGCCGAATGGTCTGGGTTTCGAAAAATAACAAGAGACGGCCGAGGCGCCTAGGGGAAAAGCCCCGGGTATGCCTCGGGCTTTTTTTTCCGAAAGAGGAGGGGGAAATGAGAACAGACACGTCTGCCTCAGCGCATGTCATCAGTGCATCCCTAGCAAGACTCAGCGTTTTTATCCCATGGTTGATATCGCCTTTAGAGAAAGGACAGTGTGGGGTGTTTCTTGTTTTCAACCAACACGCTCTTGCACTTCGGACAGGGCACTCTGATAGTCCTTTTCTAACCGCTAATTTCTCGGCTGTTACTCGTCTTAATCATTGTCGCGACAACCAAGCAAGCCAGACGCAATCGCACGATATAACCCAACCTAGACACACCAAAATACGTTCAGAAAAGACCTCGTGCGGGTAATGTGACTCTTAATTAAGGGGAAAAACCTTTCATGCGACCCACATGGGTGTACCTGATTGTCCGGAATTTTTACAGTCACGCGCGTAGGGGTGGTCTGTGAAACGTGTAACTCCCGGATTAAATGAAAGAATATGCTTAGGTGTGTTTTATGCATACAAAATTGGGGCAATCTTTTCATAAATGAGGAGGGGAACATGTCAAAAAGTACTTTTGTCTCTGGTCATTCCAAGAGCATATTGACGCAAGGATTTACGGCAATCCTGGTGCTGTTTTCTGGCGTCCTCTTTTCATTGGCCGCCTATGGTGCGTGCGTGCCCGCCGGGACGGACGGCAACGACGCCATCATCTGTACCGACATGGATACGGATGGTGTCGCCAGTGGCGAAGGGGACGACTCCGTTATTGTCAGGGCCAGTGCAGCCATCATGCTGGATATTCTCGGGATCAGGGATCCCGAGGCCATAGGCGTTGATACAGGCAATGGCCAGGACAGCGTATTTAACGAAGGGACGATTGTCGCGAATTCCTCGGCCCTGCTCTCTCCGATACTGACCCCGCCTGACCCGATACCAGGCCTTCCGCTCGTCTGGGGCGCTCTCATCAAGGTAGGGCCCCGGTCCACCGGAATTTACGGCGGTATGGGAAGTGACACGCTCATGAACAGCGGGTCCGTATCCGCGAGTGCGTCAGCGACAATCCTGCCTTCGTTCGTGCCGGCACCGGTTGAGGGTGTGGCCAAGGCTGACGTCTCATCCACGGCCAACGCCACGGCTACGGCCATGGATGGTGCCGAAGACAGCGACACGATCACGAACACGGGCGACCTTAGTGCCGATGCCACGGCTACGGCCGCGGGCGTCAATGTTTCGCTGATGCCTGTCCAGGAGGACGGAAAGGAGGGGAAGTCCAAGCTGAACGGGAACGTGAAGGCGAAAGCCAGCGTTGCCGGGATCTCGGCGGGCAATGGCGTGGACTCGGTAACCAATCTCACCCCGTTCGAGGTGAACTCATCGTCTTTTACCCTGGCGGCGGGTGGATCAGGAGTAGAGGCCAAGGGCAGCGCCGCTGCGAGCGCAAAATCGACCTCCGAATCCAATGCCGCAGCCATCGATTTGGGCGAGGGCGATGACGGGCTGACCAACAACGGTGACATTGCGGCCACCGCCGAAGCCACCGCGACCGCGCTCGACGTCGCGATAGGGGAGGCCACCGACCCCGAAGCCCAGGCCAAGGTCAAGGCCGCGGCTGACGGAAGTGCCTCGGCCAAGTCCACGGCAGTCGGCATTACGGCGGACGGATTGGGAGGGAGCCTCGAGGTCGAGCCCGAACTCCTGACGGACGACACGAGCACGACGCTTC
>QJVM01000262.1 GCA_003235715.1 Nitrospirota bacterium | reverse complement strand
CCACGGGATGTCTTCGAGCATTTTCCCGCATTCAGGATTGAATAGGTAGGTTTGTGCTACCCATACATCTCCGTTCAGGTCAATGCAATGCACTTGGATACGCAAATACTCATCGCATTCAAACCGGTCAAGGCGTCGCAGGTCGGCCGCCGATACGTCGAAATAGACAAGACCCTTTACCTGAGAACCTTCGCGCCTGACGAGGCCGGGATAGTCCGCATCACGAATCCGAAGCGCCGCATATCCCTGGAGCACGGCTGGCAACGAACGGTACCGGCCTCTCACGACCGCCGACCATACCTCGGGATGCCTGAGCGTTCCGTAAGAATATATATGCGTCATCCTGGACGACCTTCCCCTCCCACAGAAAGACTATCCGGGGCAGGTCTGCGTTTCAACCGAAGATCAATTCCTTCGACGGGGGACCGCAAAGGAGACCGGTGGGTTTGGGGCTTAATGCTTGATTCGGCAAAAGCCTTCCGGGCTCGGTGGTTTGCAGCAGGGAAGCTCCGGGGGCCCCGTGACGTCTTTCTGATGAGCGTGCGGAGGCCCCCGGGTTTACGTGACTAGATCTTATTCATCCCAATCCCTGATTTCGAACTCGAGGTCATCGAAGTTGAGCTCTCCTTCAGAAAAGCGCCCCTTACGGAGGAAATCATCCTCATCATCGACCATTTCCATCTTGGGCTTTCGGCCCCGTTTCTTCTCCTCTCGACGTCCAAACTCCTCAGCGTTCAGGCCCCGATCCTTCTTTTCTCCGCGTCTGCGACGATTCACATCCACGTCCATTCCTCCTGTTAAATGTGCCGGGTACCAGGCCCGGGCTCAAAGACATTGCTGGGAACAAAGTTCCCAGAAAGCGATATCACTTATTAACAAGAGATGTGCCAATCTGTTCGAACCGTCAAAAGTTTTAAAATGTTTTAGTTTCAATGAGTTGCAAAAATAACGGTTCTTGAAGAAATGTCATTAGCACGTTCCCGTTATGCCAAATTGGCATGGACAATGATATAATTCTGACAATTAATGCCATATTGGCTTGTCCATCAAGGCCTCTAAAAGGAAGACTGCGCATTTTTGGCATAGAGCAGTCCTTTGGAAGGGAACACACCCTATGCTGACCATCAGTGCCCTCATTCTCAGACAAAGTGAAGCCCGTGACTGGAAGGACATGTCGGGCTATCTCGGGAATGTTCCGTCAATTTACGTCCGGGAAACAGCGGACGTTGAGGAGGCCCTTCAGATCATTGATGGTAAAAAGGTGGACATTGTACTGGCTGATTATGATCTCAGCGGGACAAATCCACTGACTCTTCTCCGCCACATCCGCGGCTTGAAACCCCATGTCGAGGTCATTTTCTTCAGTCACAAGGCCTCGTTGTCCCGGGCCATCGAGTCCATGAAGGCGGGGGCCTTTGATTTTTACGAGTTTCCGGTTAACCCCCGCCTGATCAGGGCTGTCATGGAAAAGGCTGCGGAAAAGCAGACCCTCTATTTTGAAAAGAAACAACTTGAGCAGAGGGTTCGCGAGCAATTCGACTACGGTAATATCATCGGACGTGGAAAGGCGATGCGGGAAATGCTCAACCGCATCGCCTCGGTCGCGCCCAAGAATGTCAATGTGTTGATCACCGGGGAAACCGGAACAGGGAAGGAAATGGTGGCTAATGCCATCCATTTCAACAGTCCCCGTTCGGGTCGGCCTTACGTGAAATTGAACTGCTCGGTCTTCAACGAGGGCGTCCTGGAGTCAGAACTCTTCGGGCACGAGAAAGGGGCTTTCACAGGGGCGCTTTCCCAACGCACGGGAAGACTCGAACTGGCCGATGGCGGCACGGTCTTTCTGGATGAGGTCGGCGACATGCCTCTTGCCACGCAGGTGAAACTTCTGCGTGTTCTCCAGGAGAAGGAATTTGAACGGGTGGGCGGCAACCAGGCGGTGAGGGTCGACGTGCGGGTTATAGCGGCCACGCATCAGGACCTCCGGCAACTGGCCCTTGAGGGTCGATTTCGGGAAGATCTTTACTATCGGCTTAATGTGGTTCATCTTCACCTGCCGCCGCTTCGGGAACGCAAAGAGGACATCCCGCTTCTGGTCAATCATTTTATTGCCAAACTGAACGAGGAGAAGGGGTACGGGATCAGGGGGGTGGCTAATCAGGCCATGCAGATTCTGCTGAATTATCGTTGGCCGGGAAACGTCCGCGAACTCGAGAATGCGCTGGAGTCTGCGATGGCCCTCGCCGAGGGAGAGATGATTGAGGCGCGCTATCTCCCCTCGTTTCTTTTTCTTTCAGACGCCCGGGATACCGATTACTTTATGATTCCCAAAGACCTCAGACTCGACGAGATCGAAACCGAAATCATCCGTATGACGCTTGACCGAACCGGGGGGAACAAGACACGGGCGGCCCAACTCCTTGGGATCGGACTGAGGACGCTTCAACGGAAAGCCAAGCAGAATCGGACTGAGGACGCTTCAACGGAAAGCCAAGCAGATCGTCTGACTTCCCCACAGAGGACGTACTGTTCCGCTGCCTATTGAAGAGCCTTCGGTTCATAAGGCCGACGGGACAAACGGTGAAGGATATGCTTCAATGGCCTGTACGGTTTGCTCCAACCCTCTCTCCTTATCATAAAAATTGCCTTAACTTTTAAATGCCTAGGAATTGGCATCAAAACTGCTTTAACGCAGACAGTTCAGAAGAGCCGAGTGGCTCAAGCGCCGCCCCCCCGGCACGAGCATTCAGATAGGCTTTTCTGACGATATACCCCCTCCTCAGACGGCCGGGTTACCCACCCGGCCGCCTCCCTCCTGCCGGTGGCCCTATTTACCGACGGGAGAAATGAGAAAGGGCACCCGAGATGGCCAAGTTTGAGTCTCATATACAGACCTACCTCAGCGGTATTCTGGGCGGTTTCTTTCTGGGTATGCTGCTCATCCACCCCCTGTCCATGATTTTTCAGGGAGCCATCCACCCCGACCTGTCACTGGATTATTGGCGGATACTGAAGGCCTTCAATCCCCATCATGCACCGATGGCCCTGTTCTTCGGTCTCTTGGGTGTAATTACGGGCATTCTGGTCACGCGTCTGCAACTCAGTCTCATCCGCGCGAAACGGCGTTTGACGGCCCTTGAGAGCATTCTTCCGATCTGCTCCTATTGCAGGAAGATTCGCGATGATTCTGGAACGGCGCCCGGGTGCGGCGATTGGATGACGTTCGAACAGTACCTGGCCCGGAAAACCAGTACCTATCTGTCCCATGGTATATGCAGTGAATGTTACCCGAAGGTTCTTGCAGAGATTGACGCCGTGTCAGAGATGGAAGACACCCCTTTGGCCAAGAACCCTCATCGAATCGGCCATCCATCGAAGGTTTGACTTGGCCTTGACCTCTTCCGGTGCGGTTTCTCCTCAATTTTTCCAGAATCATCTGGGACGCAAACCGAAGCGGTACGCCCGCCTTTTCATCCGGACCTGACAATCCCCATATCGAGCCATCTTATGCCAAGAGGCCTTCCGTGCCTCCCGGGCGAGAAAAGGCATGTGTCTTTGATTTATCGGGGCACTCCGCCTAAACTGTTCCCCGAGTCCTTATGACGAAGAGTAAGAAGGCACCTCATCGGTCGGACAGTTATCGCGCCCCGTGGCGGTTGCGGCTTCACGAAGTCATTTTTGAAGCCGACACCCCGGCTGGAAGGGGCTTTGACATCTTCCTGATCGGAAGTATTCTGCTCAGTGTCATAGCTGTCATGGCGGACAGCGTGGCCACCATAAACGAACGCTGGGGCCCTCAGCTTTATCTTGCGGAGTGGCTCTTTACCCTCCTGTTCTCGGTGGAGTACATTCTGCGGCTCCTATCGGTCGACCGGCCCGGTGCCTATGCCCGAAGTTTTTTTGGGACGGTGGACCTTCTGGCGATTCTCCCAACCTACATGAGTCTTTTCCTTCCCGGAAGCCAGTATCTCCTGGTGATCCGGATCCTCAGGATTCTGAGGATCTTCCGGATTCTCAAACTGGTCCAGTACGTGGGTGAAGCCCGCCTGCTCCTGGAGGCCCTGAGAGCAAGCCGGAGAAAGGTTACGGTATTCCTCTACACCGTCATAACCCTGGTGGTGATTCTTGGATCGCTCATTTACGTCATCGAGGGCCGCGAGAATGGCTTTACGAGTATTCCCCGGAGTATTTACTGGGCCGTTGTGACCCTGACTACGGTGGGTTACGGGGACATTTCTCCGAAGACGGAGCTCGGACAGTTTCTGGCAAGCCTCGTGATGATTATCGGTTATGCCATCATTGCCATCCCCACAGGGATTGTCACGGTTGAGCTCTCGCGAGCCGGGCGTGGTGGCGCGGTGGATGTCCGGGCGTGTCCTTCGTGCGGTCGGGATGGACACGACGGCGACGCACGATGCTGCAAACACTGTGGCGCCTGTCTCGACACAGAAGAATCCTGAGTCTCGACTGTTTCTGCCCTACCGCAGGCGATAGGCGAATGCGGACCCGATCTGGAACCCGGTAGAAAACCCCAGAGATTAGACTGAACCACAGCGTCAAAGGAGACAGAGAGGTCTATGGTGGCAATTAAGGGCCCGAACCCCAAGAAACGGCTTTGTTTTGAGGGGGCCGGGCTCAGTGGAATATGGACTTGTCGACGGCCCTCCGCAGTGAAGTGAAGAACCTCAGGAGAGGCATTTCCTGGTATGAGCGGTTCCTAAGTCTTAAGTTTATCGTTGATAAGGGCCCCCAGTCTCTCGAGGTCCTCCGCGTTCAGTTTCACCCTGATCTTGGAACGCCGTTCCTCTATCAGCCCGCCGACGTGTTCGACGATTTCGCGTACCCCCTCTTTGGAGAGCTCAACGTTTCTGAGGGTCTTGCCCGTTCCGGTATATTCGGCGATGACTTCGAGCAATTCTTCCAGGTCGGTGGACGATAGAGTGATGCGAAAACCCGGGAGGGCCGATGTTGTCATGTGGATGCATTCATCCGCCATGGAATATACATAACGCCAGGCATTGACCTCCTTGATCATGATCTCGTCACCAGAGGTGGTGACCGGTTCCGGCTGCCTGGCCTTCGCGGAGGTCTTCTGAACGGTCTTGTTCTTAGCCCCGGGCTGAACAGGGGTGTCCAGATGGAAAGGGTCCCGAAGGGCTGGTCCTGAGTTATCCTCTCCGGCGGGGAAACTCTCCTCAAGCCCGGGGTCCGAAGACGGACCTGCGGGCAGTTCGTCAACGGTGTTTCCGCAAGAACATACCGTTATCGTGCTTGGATTCTTACGACCGCAGAGCGAGCACAACCAAATCATAAAACGCCTCCCGTGCAGTTCTGAATATCACAGAATTTCAAATATATTACCCTAATTCCCGATGCTGCGAATTTGTATGGGCGGACTCCAAAAGGCCCATTCTAAGACCTTTTCGGCCGTAACCGGCGACAGGATTAGGGGAGCTTCGGGTCGAGGCGCGGTATCCGACTCCGACCACCTCTGTCCAACTGTCCGTGCTGTCAGAATACAAACCCCTATCGCGTGATGCCTGGCCCTGTTCGATTCCCGCGACGGCCCTGGAAGGGCCACGGCTCGACCCTGCTGTTTCAGGCTTTACCCTCTTGTACACGGAAAGGAAATATGCCATACTTTTTTCCAGCTTAAGGAGTACGCTGTTTGATCAGTGAAAACCCCATCGCCTTGGGCCGTTGCGGTTGTCATGATGTGCCTCCTTTAAGTGCAAATCTTTGAGAAGGAGGTGAAGCACCATGGCATCAGGAACGGTCAAGTGGTTCAACGAATCCAAGGGCTTCGGCTTTATCAGCCAGGACAGCGGCCCTGACGTATTCGCGCACTATTCCGAAATCGCCGGCGAAGGGTTCCGCACGCTTCATGAAGGCGACCGCGTGAGCTTTGAGATTGTTCAAGGCGAAAAAGGCCCGAAGGCGAAAAACATCGTCAAAGAGTAACCAAACCATAAGCAGATATTTGGCAAGACATCAGGGGCCGGTCCAGGACCGGCCCCTGAACTTTTATCTCTTGCCTGTGCTTCGGCGCCGACCGCTTTACTCCTAGTTGAGGGCGCGAACCAACCTCCTCACCCCAAGATCCTCGCCAGAACGACTGTGATAAATTAAATTTATGCGTACCCTCCGTACAGAGGACCCCGTTTCGGTCTTCTCT
Organism: Nitrospirota bacterium; assembly: GCA_003235715.1. GTDB lineage: Bacteria > Nitrospirota > Thermodesulfovibrionia > SZUA-242 > SZUA-242 > SZUA-242. The sequence continues at coordinate 18,254 of QJVM01000262.1, read as the reverse complement.
GTCCTGAACGGGCTTGAACTCCCGGTTCTCGCGATTGGCCCTGACCGCAGAATCGTTTCCGTGGGTCGAGCCGCTGCCTCTCTTTTCGGCTATGACGGGACTGAACTGGAGGGACGGGATCCCGCCCTCCTCTTCCCCTCGATGTCGCCTGCTGCATTGAGGCCTGGAGGGGTGGACGAAGGGATTTGCCGCCACGAGACCCTCTCGAGGAAGAAAGACGGGGAAGAGTTTCCTTCTGTGGTTTCTTTATTTCGAGCGGCGGGACGCGGAGAATGGCTTGTGGTGGTGCAGGACCTTGCGGACCCCAGGAAGCCGGAGCGGAGGGCTTTCCACCCGACGAAGGAAATTTCCCTGTTCAATGCCTTTGCGGAGATCCTGAACCATCATCTGGACACGCAACAGATGGCTACCAAAGCGGTGGAGCGGATTCACGAGGTGATGGGTGGATGGGCTGTTCTTTTCTATCTCCGGAACGATGACGACGTGCTTTCCCTGTCGGCTCATGCCGGTGTGAAGCGTTCGGCCGTTTCCCGACTGGAGAGTTTCACCCGGGGCGAATGTGTCGTCGGAAGGGTCTTTTCGTCAGGTCAAGCCGTTCTGGTCCGGAAGGTCTCTGCAGACCCCGCGGTGACGCGGCTCAACCTTGTCCTGTCCGACGTCCAGAGCGTGGCGGCCGCACCCATAGTCTCCGAGGGGGAAGTGCTTGGGGTGATCTGCGTCGCCAGCCAAAGAACCGATCATTTCACGTCTGTGGACATTCAAACCTTGTCGACGCTGGGTGCACAGATTGGGGTGGTGCTTGAGAATACGCGACTCCTGGGACAGCTTCGGAAGAAGATGGGGCAGATCGACCTGATCAGAGAGCTGAGCGAGGCCATTGGCTCCAGCCTTAGTATCGGTATGGTCTTTCGCATCATGGTTTCGGAACTCAAGAAGCTGGTGGGATATGACCGGGCCAGCCTTCTTCTTTTTGACGAGCAGAGGAGGGATCTCATCATCTTTGCGTTGGATACAGAGCTGAAGACCGTCCTCGGGAAGGGACTCCGTGCGCCGCTAGGCGATACGAGTGCCGGGTGGGTAGCCCTGAACAATCGGGCCTGGATCAACGAGGATCTGTCAAAGGAACTCAAGTTCAAGCTGGACCAGAAGCTTCTTGATGAAGGGATCCGTTCCTCGGTCAGCCTCCCCCTATATCAAGACAGAATGCTCGGTGTTTTCAATCTGGACAGCAGGAATGCGGGCCATTACCACCCGGCGGACCTCGAAGTGCTTCTCCCCGTGGCCCGCCATATTGCCATTGCCCTTGAGAATGCCCTTTTGTTTGACGCGGTAAGCAAGGAAAAGCGGGAGTGGGAGAGAACCTTTGACGCCATTACCGATATGGTCTGGATCGAAGACTTGCGGCAGAAGGTCATTCGGGCCAACCGAACCCTGCTCCAGCGCACGGGCCTGGCCGGTACGGAGGTGTCGGGCAAGACCTGCGGGGAGCTTCTGGCCCGTATGGGCATCGGGCCCACGGTTTGCGTTTGTTGCGATACGCTCGTCAGTCAGAAGCAGTCGTTTCGGGAGATCCGGGGCGCCGGGGATACGCTGTTCCATTTCTGGGCCTATCCGTTGATGGATGACGACGGGACACCGTATGCCATTGTTCATTATCTCAAGGAGGTCACGGCGACCAAACGGATGGAGCAGGAGCTGCTTCGGTCAGACAAACTGGCGGCTCTGGGCACGCTCATTGCGGGCATCGCCCACGAGATCAATAACCCTCTTGGAATCATTGCGGGGTACGCAGAGGCGCTTTTGAACCGGGCTGACAGTGAGACGCTCCGAGCGGTCTCGGACTTCGAGGACTTTCCTGAGTATCTGGGAACCATCCACAAGGAAATCTTCAGATGCAAGGAGATCTTGCGAAGCCTGCTCGAATTCGCAAGACCTCAGCGCGCGACGATTCGGGAACTCGACATCAATGAACTTCTGAAAGAGGTGATTCTTCTGGTGACCCATCGTGCAAAACGCCTTCATCACCGGCTTGTAGAAAACCTGAACCGCGAAGTGCCCAAGATTTTCGCCGAGGCGGGAAGCCTCAGACAGTTGTTCATGAACATCATCATGAATGCGATGTACTACACGCCCGAGGGAGGAGAAATACGGATCGTAAGCGAGGCCGAGGAAGACCCCTCAGGCCGTATGGTTCGCGTGACGATCCGTGACTCAGGGGCGGGAATACCGGAGGAGAACCTTGAAAAGGTTTTTGACCCGTTCTTCACAACCAAGCCCCTCGGCGAGGGAACCGGGCTTGGCCTATCCATCTGCCATCGTATTGTAAAGGAACACAACGGGCGCATCGAGGTCCACAGCGCCCCCGGAGAGGGGGCGGCGTTCACGGTATGGCTCCCGGCAGGGAAGACGGAATGATTCGGGTTCTCGTCGTGGATGACGAGGAACCTTTCCGGCGCCTCCTCAAGAAGGAGTTATCGCGAAAGGGGTTTTCCGTAGAAACTGCATCCCGAGGCGACGAGGCGCTGTCCCGGTTGAAAGAGAACGCCTACGATGTTCTGCTTCTGGACATCCTTATGCCGGGCCTGGACGGGCTCTCGGTCATGAAGGAACTGGGCCATGATCCTGCAGCCCCCCCCGTCATCGTACTCACGGGAAAGGCCACGGTGGAGACAGCCGTGGAGGCCATGAAGAAAGGGGCCTATGACTACTTGACCAAGCCCTACAAGCTGGATGAGCTTGAGATCGTGATTCACCGGGCGGCAGAAGTGAAACGGTTGCGTTACCGCTCTACTGTCGTGGAGCAGGAGCTTGTTCGGAAGGAAGGTGGTACAGAGTTTGTGGGAAACAGTCCGGCCCTGGCCGAAGTCAAGGCCCTGGTTCGTCGCGTGGCCCCTACGGACTCGACTGTTCTGATTACGGGCGAAAGCGGTACAGGAAAGGAACTCATCGCCAATATGATCTGGGGGTTGAGCGCCCGTAACACTCTTCCCTTCATTGCGTTGAATTGTGCGACTTTTACGGAGACCCTCATGGAGTCAGAACTTTTCGGTCATGAAAAGGGTGCCTTCACGAGTGCCCATCAAACCAAGTACGGCATCGTGGAAGCGGCGGACGGAGGCACGTTGTTTCTCGACGAGATCGGAGAGATCGCCCTTGGACTCCAGGCCAAGTTGCTCCGGTTCCTTGATTCCGGAGAATTCCGAAGGGTTGGCGGTAACCGGACCTTGAAGGTGAATGTTCGGGTCATCGCCGCTACGAACAAGAACCTCGAAGCCAGGGTCAGGGATGGGGGGTTCAGGGCGGATCTTTTTTACAGACTTAAGGTATTCAGCGTGGCCGTACCCCCTCTCAGAGAGCGCAAGGAGGACATTCCTGCGTTGGCGAGTTTCTTCCTGACCCGTTACAGCCAGCGGATGGGGAAGAACGTATCAGGGCTGAGCGAGGAGGCCGTCAAACGATTGAAGGCGTATTCGTGGCCTGGAAACGTCCGTGAACTGGAGAACGAGGTGGAGCGGGGAGTCATTCTCTCTGATTCCAGCACACTTCATGCGAATGTGCTGGCCCTTCCACCGCAGGCTCATCCCGAATTGGCTCCGCCGCGTTCCGCCGCCATGTTGGAGGAGATGGAAGCGTTCCACATCCGGAAAATCCTCGATGAAACGGCGTGGAACCAGACGCGGGCCAGCCGAGCTCTGGGCATAAACCGTAAGACGCTGTATCTTAAGATGAAGAAATATGGCTTGACCCCTCCCTGATCCTCCCGCCATGCCAATGCGTATCGTACGCTCGTAGTCGGACTCCGACGGGGCATATTGCCCCGAACGTGGCGGGGCATATTGCCCCAATGCCTCGACTCTTTTGCTGTTGATTCTTATCTAATCCTTTGATTTAAGAACACTTTTGGTTTCGGTGCGTTGCAGGCACGGGTGTTGCGAACGCCTTTGTATGCCCCAGGTTCTGGTCTGTAGCCATAACCCTATCTTTCTCAAGCACTACTACGGGACCCTTCGGACTGACGGATTCGGGGTCGACACTACCGACCACACTGCCCAGGCGGTCAGGATGGCTCTCAATCAACCCTACTCGGCTGTGGTTCTCGATGGCGGTTGCATCGGGCTGAACGCCGATGAAGCCAGACACATCATCCAGTCGGCCACCGGAATTCCCGTGATTATTGCAGGGACCGGGGACTCGGGACAGGGGGCCGTCAATGCGCCCGGCTCCGTGGACCTGCAAGGGGTTCGCAGGCTTTTGCAGTCAGTATGTCAATCCCCGATGGAAAGGAGATAAACAGGCATGAAACCCAGGGATGTGGTCTTGAAGGCCTTTGAGGGGGGGAAACCCGAGCGGGTCCCCGTTACGCTGTTCGGTGCGGGAATGTGGAGCATAAAGGGTTTCGGAACCTCTTTTGAGGAATTATCCACAAACGCCCCCAAGATGACCGAGATGCTCGTTGCCATGGCGGACAAACTCCAGTGTGACGTTTGTTACCCGGGGTCGGGCTACAACAATTTTCACGCGTCTGCCTTTGGTGGAGGCATCAAGTTCCGTGAAATGGGCGCGCCGGACCTCAAGGAGCATTTGGTCTCCTCGGTTGAGGACGTGGACAAATTGGATATCGGCGTCGTCGACCGGGAACCTGTGATCGGGGTGGTAAAGGAGGCTCTCCGGGCTACGAAGGCAAAGATCGGCAGCGAGTACGTGGTGACGATGACGGCTTGGGGGCCTTTCACGCTGGCGGCCCGTTTTGTGGGTGAGGAAGCCATGATGAAGGCTACTTTCAAGAAGCCAGATCTGGTCAACCGGGTTTGCCAGTTTGCCACAGATCTCCTGATTCATCTCTACAAACCCCTGGTCGAGGACGGAACCCTGGAGGTGATCAGCTTGGCGGACCCGACTGCGTCAGGCGACCTTATCTCCAAGAAACAGTTTGAAAAATTTGCAGTTCCGTACCTGAAAAAGTTCACAGACTGGGCCAAGAGCAAGAATGCCCACACCCTGGTTCACATTTGCGGAAATACAACCGACCGTCTCGAGCTCATGCCGGATACCGGAGCCAGCTGTATCAGCCTGGATCACAAAACGGATATAGGGAAAGCGCGGGAAGTGCTTCGCGGGAAGATGTGCTTTGGTGGAAACGTCGACCCTGTGGCCGTGATGCTTCAGGGAACCGTTGCAGAGGTGGAGCAGGCTTGCCGCAAGGTCATCGAAAGTGCGGGTACGGACGGCGGGTTCGTCCTCATGCCCGGTTGCGATATCCCTCCTACGGTGCCGTACGAGAATATTCAGACGTTCATCCGTACGGCCCGGGAGTGGAAACTCTGAATTGCATAAAGAGGGGAGGTGAACGAGAGATCCGTATTCAGCAGTCCCGGCACGGAGACATAACGGGAGGACGTGTCGGGGGAAGAGGTCCGACGGTAACCCATCAACCACTTTGCCCCGGTTTAACCTCTCCCGCGAACCGGAGAGCAGAAAAGGAGGCTTTATGTCTGAGAAGAAGATGACCACGGAAGAAGTCAACCAGTACATGAAGGAAAAGTGCGGGTTCGTACCCCGGATGTTCAAGATCATCAACACCGTGACTCCGGACCCCGGCAGGACCTTCGCCGATTTCTACGCCAGCATTTTCAGCGACGGCGCGCTGTCCAAGGCAGTCAAGGAGCTCATGTTCATGGCGGGTGGGGTGGCGTACTGTTCCCCGCGATGCATTATCCACGTGATCCCTGCCATCGAGGCGGGCGCGACCTCAGCCCAGGTCTTCGAAGCGGCTTCGGTCGGGATGATTCTGGCGGGATTCGTTCCGGGCGGTCCGGGAATTCCCTACGCCTTTGAATATGCGCTCAAGTGTATTGAGATAGACACGAACTTCCGTGCGGGGAAGGAGTGGGAATATCTGCCGCAACCGAAGTTCGACCACGGCGTTTACTAAGAGGATCGGCAAGGCGGACGGAGGGGGCCCTCCGTCCGCCCCCCGCCGTAACCCGCGAATGACCTTCGCGATCCCGGTCCGGAGAGGGCCGTAACGCCAGAAGACAAAAGGGATGGGACGATGTTTACGTTTTCAAGAGAACAGAAGGTCTATGACTTTGCCGGAACGAAGATCGGTGGACAGCCGGGCGAGAACCCGCCGCTGCTCATTGCTTCGATGTTTCATAACAAGGACCGGATTCTTCATGACCGGAAAGGGGATTTCGACCGGGATCGGGCCGTCGCGCTGATCCGGAAGCAGGAAGAACTTTCGGAGGCTACTGGCATCCCTTCCATGGTTGCTATGGTGGCCAACACCGCCGAGGAGGCCCGGATCTATATTGATTTCTACCGGGAGACCACGAACATGCCCTTCGGCATCGACATGTGGGTGGCTGAGAAGAGGGCGGAGGCTACGGAGTACGTGGCCCAACTGGGTCTTCAGGAGAAGTTCCTTTATAACAGCATTACGCCCTGGGACAAGGACATCAAGGGGCAGGTGCAACGCTTGAAGGATCTGGGGATTCGCAATGTCATCATCCAGGCCTTCGATGACCAGGATCAGTCGCCCCAGGGTCGTCTTACCTCGCTGCAGAAAATGCTCGACCAGGGAGCGGGGGATTTTGACATGGTGATCGTGGATACCTCGATCATGAATCTTCCGTCCACGTCGTTTTCTCTACTGGCCAACCGGCTGATCAAGGAAGCCACTGGCCTTCCCTGCGGAAGCGCCTATTCCAATGGAACACACATGTGGGCCGATGCGAAGAAGGCATGGGGACTGGAAGGCTTCCGGGCCATGGATGCCCTTACCCAGGGGATGGCTTCTGCCCTGTGGTCGGATTTTAATCTTTACGGCCCCATCGTTACGGCGCCGCGGATCTTCCCGGCCGTGGCCACGGGACAGATCCTTCTGTCCACACTGGTTTACCAGGAGCGCGGCCTGATCCCCGAGAATGACCGGCTTCCGATTCGGAAATATTTTCCGGACTTTATTGCAAAACTCCTGTCAGGCGGAGCACGGAAGAAAGCGAAGGCGACGTAACCAGAACGGCGTTGAAAGGAGAAGAGATCTTGGCAGAAACAATGACTTCCAGAGAAAGAGTGCTCCGGGTTTTCAGGCGGGAGGAGACGGACCGTCCTGCGTGTTTCAGCGGGATGGGCAATGTCACCACGGAGGGCCTGTCGAAACTGGGGTACCAGTTTGCCAAAGTACACCAGGATGCCCGCATGATGGCGGAAACCGCAGCAAGCACCCCCAAATTGTTTGGATATGATTGTTGCATCCTTCCCTTTGACCTGGCGGTCGAGGCGGAGGCCCTCGGTGCGGTCATGAACACCTATCCAGACAGTGCGGATATCCTCTACCCCACAATCAAGGAGAAGGTCATCCACAGCCCGGAGGAAATGGAAACGCTCCACGTTCCGGCGGATCTTGTGGAACGCGGCCGCGTCCCTCTGATGCGTGAGGCCATCGGTCTTGCGCGGAAGGAATTGGGGGAAACGGTCCCGGTGGGCTCGTACGTCCTCGGTCCCTTTACGCTGGCCGGGCAGATCATGGAATTGAACGACCTTCTGAAACTTTCCTTCAAGAAGCCGGACAAGGTATCGAAACTTCTTGAGGACCTGACATGCGTCATTGTGGCCGTCGCACGGGAGTATGAGAAGGCCGGGGTGGATTACCTCTGCGTTCGGGAGATGGGAGCGACGTCCGACGTCCTCAGTCCCCGGGCCTTCAAGAGCCTGATTCTTCCCCATCTCAAGAACATTTTCAAGGCGTTATCGGTCCCGAGCGTCATTCACATCTGCGGCAAGACGAACGACATTGTACCGTTCATGGTCGAGTCCGGCGCCACGGCTATCAGTGTGGACCAGAAGAACGATATTGTGGAGACCCGGAAGAAACTCGGGCCAGAGGCGATCATCTTCGGCAATTTTGACCCTTACAACGTGCTGGTTGCTGGAACCCCGGAGCAGGTCCGGGAAACCATCCGGAAGTGTCTGGACAGCGGGGTCTCGGCGGTCTGGCCGGGGTGTGACATCTGGCCCACGGTTCCCCCCGACAACTTCAATGCAATGATGGACGAAGTCAGGAAATACAGGAGGTAACGCATGGCATCCGAGGAAAGACAGAAAGAGATTCTCGAGAAACTGAAGCAGGCGGTGATCCAGTATGACGAGGACCAGGCCAAGGAAGCGGCACAGGAGGCGCTGGAACTGGAGGGTCTGAAGGCGAACGACGCCATCTTCAACGGGCTGGTCGTGGGAATGCAGGAAGTGGGAAGGCTTTTCGAGGCTCAGGAATACTTTGTTCCCGAACTTCTGATGTGTGCGGATGCCCTGTACGCCGGTCTTGAGATTCTGAAACCCCATGTGGAGGAACTGGACCTTGGGGTCAAGGGGTCAGTGGTGATCGGCACCGTGGAAGGGGACGTTCACGACATCGGCAAGAACATCGTGAAGATGATGTTCGATGTGGCGGGATTTACCGTTTATGATCTTGGCCGGGATGTGCCCCTCGACAAGTTTGTCGAGGAACAGTTGAGAACAGATTCGGACCTACTTTGCCTTTCCGCCATGATGACGACCACCATGACCGGGATGCAGAAAGTGATAGACGATATCCGGAAGAAGAACCCCAAGGTGAAGATCATGATCGGCGGGGCGCCCGTCTCCAAGGACGTGGCTCAGAAATACGGAGCCGACGGTTATGCCGCTGATGCCACCAATGCCCTGGCGGACGCCATCAAGATGATCGGTTCTCTCAAGGATCTCAAGGACGAGGCGGAAGGCAAGAAGAAATAGACAGCCGCGATGGACACCGAGATTTTCAGGGAAATCCTTCTGAACGAGGGAGCCTCAGTAGTGGGATTCGGTTCCGTGACCGAGGCGCTTGATTCGGACCGTGAAATGGGACATCTGGCCCGTGCGGTTTCGATAGGGCTCTGCGCCAACCTGCGGGAGGACAACCTGAAAGAACTTCGCCGGCTCCAGACACGGGCTGTGAAGATGCTGAAAGAGGCAGGGTATCGCATACTGTCCATTCCGCCCGATTCGGACCGTGTGAACGGAAAGTTTGTGTCCCGGCTCTATCCTCGGCTTACCCACAAGATCGCCGCGACGTGCGCAGGGATAGGGTGGATTGGCCGAAACGGACTCCTGGTGAGTTCGCACTTTGGCCCGCGTTTGTCTCTGGCCACCGTGCTGACGGACGCGCCTCTGGTCGTCGATGCTCCGATCCGCGAGAGTCTCTGCGGGGAATGCACGCTATGCCGTGACCACTGCCCGTCGGATGCCATCACCGGAAGAGACTGGTCGCGTTCGGACCCTTTTCCAGTTCTTATTCAGGCCGACCTGTGCCGGAGTCACAAAGGCAAGACAAAGCGCACGGACGGGAAACCGAATTGCGGGCTGTGTATCACCATCTGCCCATTTGGAAGGAACGGCAAGACGGCCGAACCCGTAGCGAACCCGCGGGCAAAAGAACGAAAGGTCCATCACGGATCTTAATAGCCGTGAAGAAGATATCTCCGTTTCGGGGAATATGAGGGAGGTTTCAGGGAAATGGGAAAAACAGCCAAGGTCATCTTCCAGCCCTCCGGAAGGAGGGGGGAAATTATCGAAGGAAAGACCCTCCTGGAGTCCGCACAGAAACTGGGCGTTGACCTCGAATCCATCTGCGGGGGAAAGGGGACCTGCGGGAAATGCAAGGTCCGCGTTGAGGAGGGGTTCTTCTCGAAAGATGCCATTGAATCGAGCATGTCCCACCTGAGTCCGATGACGGATGGGGAGAGGAAGTTTATCAAGGAGAAGGACGGACCGAGTATGCGGCTGGCGTGCGCGTGCGAGGTTCATGGGGATGTCAAGATCTTTGTTCCCGAGAAGTCTCGCGCCGGAAAGCAGATCGTCCGAAAGACCGCGAAGGATGTGACCATTGCGCTGAAACCTGCCGTTCGGAAATACAACCTGGAAGTGCCGAAGCCGACTTTGCATGACCTGTCGATGGGCGACTATGAGCGGGTGTGCCGTGCCCTGAAGGAACAGTACAGCCTGGCCAATCTGCAGATGGACTACTTCGTGCTTCGCAAGCTTCAGGATCTGATGCGGCTGGGAGAATGGAAATTTACGGTATCGGTTTGGAAGGAGCGGGAAATCATCCGGGTGGAACCGGGTTTTGTAGAAAGCTGTCTGGGCCTGGCCATAGACGTGGGGACCACGACCGTCGCGGCCTACCTTTGCGATATGAATACGGGAAGAGTCATCAATACGGAATCCATGATGAATCCCCAGGTGCCTTACGGCGAGGATGTCATGTCACGAATCACCTATGCCATGACCTCTGAGGACGGCCTTTCGACCATGCAGAAGGCCATCATCGAAGGCATCAACGACCTTATCGAGAAGATAACCACCGAGATTCCGGTGAATGGGGGAGAACGTGGCCACAATATTCTTGATATGACCGTGGTGTTCAATACTGCCATGCACCATATCTTTCTCGGTTTCAACCCGGAGTACATCGGTCGCTCCCCGTTCATTCCGGCTGTTCAGGATCCCCTAGAGATCAAGGCACGGGACCTCGGCATCGGGATCAATCCGTCAGGGTATGTTCATGTGCTTCCGATTGAAGCCGGTTTTGTGGGTGCGGACAACGTGGGAGTGCTCATTGCGGAGGAGCCCTATACAGCCGAAGACATTGTTCTCATCATCGATATCGGAACCAACGGAGAACTCCTGCTCGGAAACCGCAACGCGGTCTGCTCGACTTCGTGCGCCACGGGACCGGCCTTTGAAGGGGCCCAGATCAAGTTTGGCATGCGGGCTGCACCCGGTGCCATCGAAAAAGTCCGTATTGATCCAGAGACCAAGGAACCCCAATACAAGGTGATCGGCAAGGCGGACTGGCATACGCATATTGAAAAGGTGAATGCCAAGGGGATCTGCGGTTCGGCCATCATTGACGTGATCGCGGAGATGTTCAAGGCCGGAATCATCGACAAGTCGGGAAAGATTATAAAAGACCTAAATACTCCGCGCGTTAGGCTTGACTCGGACGGAAAACCCGAATACGTCTTGGCCTGGGCCGACGAAACGTCCATCGGTACGGATATCACTGTGACGCAGGGTGATGTCCGCGCGCTGCAGTTGGCCAAGGGTGCCTTGTATGCCGGGGCCAAGCTCATGATGAAACAGATGGGAATCGAGAAAGTGGATCGGGTCATTCTTGCAGGCGCCTTTGGCAGCCATATCGACACGAGGTCCGCGCTCACACTCGGAATGTTCCCCGACTGTGAGATCGAGAAGGTCTATTCGGTGGGCAACGCGGCCGGTGACGGCGCCATCATGGCGCTTCTGAATGTGGACAAGCGGGACGAGGCTCGCGACCGGGCGCGATGGGTGAAATTTGTGGAGATTGCTGTGGAGCCAAGCTTTGAGAAGGAGTTCATGGCTGCGATGCACGTTCCGCATATGAAGGACAAGTTCCCAGGGCTGAAGAGCATGCTCGAGAAGGAAAACGTCCCGGTGACGATCAAGGCATGAAGCCCTGGGTGAAAACCGGTGCTCGTCGGTCATGACCAGGCTGGAGATCGACCCCGGAGCCTGCGGTTTACCCACGCGCGTGTCCATAAGCTCAAAGGGCGGGCGCCTCTACCGGGTCGAGGTTGAGTCCGAATGCGAGATGATCCGAAAACTGGGTTCGGAAATTTCAGAACTTACGATGATGGACGCGTTCAAGCGTGTTCTTGAAAATCCGGTTTATCGCGCAGGCGGGACATGTTTGAAACATGTGTCCTGCCCGGTTCCGGCGGGTATTTTGAAGGCCCTGGAAGTGGAGGCCGGGCTGGCGGTTCCAAAGGATGTGAGTATGCGTTTTCTTGAACGGGATGGCCAGGAGGAAAGAGACCCGTAGGGGAAGTTCCAGGCTCATGCTGCGGGATGCATAGAAGCGGCGATGCGAACTGCGCGGGTTGAGCAAAAGGGCGAGGCGTAACGGAGGTATCCCGGGCGTTGGGCTGGAGGATTTGTTGGACCTTTTCCTGATACTTGGGGCATATGTTGCTTTCGGTGTCTTCTGCTGGCGCGTCATCTGGCGGTTTCTGCTTCGACTACGTTCCGAGCCAGATTTCGGGTTCGCGGCCGGGCATGCCTGTGGGTCCCGGGTCCTGGGCATCCTCGATATCGTTCTGCTTCGTCGTCTTTTCCTTGTGAACAAGGGACTGTGGGTTGGAGAATGGACGTTCCACATCACCTTCGTTCTGGTTTCCTTCCGTCACCTCAGATATGTGCTTGAGCCCGGATGGGGATGTTTGCGTTTCATCGAGCCCTTTGGCTTGGCCGCCGGTTATGTCCTGCCTTTTTCACTTCTGTATATTCTTCTCTACCGGCTGGTTCTGGAAAGAGGACAGTATGTTTCAAAGTCCAATCTGTTCCTTACGACCCTAATGCTTGTTATCAGTAGCACCGGGGTGCTTCTGCATGGGTATTTTCGTGTCGACGTGGTCGAGGTCAAATCCTTTATACTGACTTTGTTCGCCTTGAGTCCGGTTGATCCTCCGGCGAACCGATTGTTCCTGGTTCACTTCCTGTCCGCCCTGGTCTTTCTCCCCTTTGTGCCCAGCCACCTTTTTGCCGCGCCCTTCAGTATGGTTGAGGCCCGCCGGCGGGAAACGCTCCGCGAGGATCTTCTTCATGGGTGAGATGAAACCCTTTGGCAGAACCTTGCCCCGGAAGGATCTGTGCTCCTTGGACGCCTGTACTCGGTGTGGCGAGTGTCTCAAGGTCTGCCCCGTTCAGGAGGTTGCCCGTCGTCGTGAAATATCGCCGCCCGAGAAGATCAAACGATATCGGGAATTCATCCGGAACACCGAAGGACTCAAGGCTTGGGTCTTGGGGGCGCACGCTCTGGACAGGGAGGCTTTGGAGGACTTTGTCCGTGCTATCTTTGAGTGCACCACCTGCGGGGCCTGCGGTCAGACCTGCACCGTCGGCATTGATACCCAACGGCTATGGCCCGGATTGAGAAAGGAGATGGTGGAGCGGGGACTGGGGCCCATCGGGGCCCTGGCCGGGATGCCCGAGATCGTCGCCCGGACGGGCAACCCTTACGACCTGCCGGCAGGGGTTCGTTTCACCCCTTGGTTTCCGTCGCATGTTGCCGTAGCGGAACGGGCTGAGGTTGCCTACTACGCGGGCTGTACGGGGTGCTACGAGGCGCAGCCCATGGTTCGGGGAGACGTCAAGGTTCTGAGTGCCATCGGCGAGCCCTTTACCATGCTTCCCGCCGGGCAAGAAGTCTGCTGCGGTTTCCCACTTTTCATCACCGGGCAGCACGGGATGCTGAAGGATCTCGTCAGGACGTTGGTGGATGGTTACGCGGCAAAAGGGGTACACACGCTGGTCTGCTCCTGTCCATGCTGCGTCAATATGATGGGCAAGGACTGGCCCCTGTATTACGGAAAAGTGCTGCCCTTCCGTATACGCCACATCACCCAGTACGTGGCCGACGCGCTCAGAAGCGGGAAACTTAGCATCCGGAAGTCGCTAAAGGAGAGAATCATTTATCACGACCCCTGCTACCTCAGCCGGGGTGTAGGCGTGATCCGTGAACCGAGAGAGGTCCTTCGGGCCATTCCCGGCGTCACGATTCTCGAATTCGACCGGAACCGCGAGAACTCCAGGTGCTGCGGGGCCGGCGGTGCGGCCCGGAAGGTCTTTCACGAAAATGCGGTGGCCATGGGCCGCCTGACCATCAACGAGGCCCTGACCAAGGGGGCCGACCGGCTAATCCTCAGCTGCCCGGCCTGCCACTCGAAAGTTCATGAAGCCATGGCCGAATATGACCGAAAAATAAGAATTACGGATATCATGGAACTGATAGGGTCTTTAATCGAGGAGCCTTGATATGAGCCAGTTCAGCATGAGGTGCAGGAAATGCGGAGAGGTGCTTCGGGACGTGTATTGCGCATTCTGCGATCACTGTGAGAATGCCCTCCTGGTCTCCGAGTATCGCGATATCATGTTCCTCGAGGGCGAGTCCGGGGGGATATGGCGGTTCAACTGGCTGCCGGTCAAGAAGGGGGGGGCCTACACCGCCGGGCCGGTCATCTTCAGGAGCCGGCACCTTGCCGGCCGGCTCGGTCTTGAGAATCTCTATATTGCGTTCAACGGGTATTGGCCGGAGATGGGCGCGCGAATGATGACCTGTACCTTCAAGGAATTCGAGGCGGCCGTTGTGGTCGAGAATGCCCGCGAGAATGGGATTGAAGGGCTGGTGGTGGCGTCCGCCGGGAACACGGCCCGGGCGTTTGCTCATCTTTCAATGGAGTCGGGCTTCCCGGCGATTATTGTGGTCCCGAGAATGTGCCTCCAGGAAATGTGGTATCTGGAATCCTCGTCAAGGGTCTCGACCTTGATCGTCGACGATGGCGATTATTCCGATGCCATTGACGTGGCTCGCCGAATTTCGGTGGCCGCAAGCGTCCCCTTTGAAGGGGGCGTGAAGAACGTGGCCAAGAGGGACGGTCTGGGTATCGTTCTTCTCGAGGCGGTGTCCACCATGGGCCGCCTGCCGGACCATTATGTTCAGGCGGTCGGCAGCGGGGCCGGAGCGATTGCGGTATGGGAGATGTCAGAGCGTTTTCTTCGTGATGGGCGTTTCGGGGGAAGGTTGCCGACTCTCCATTTGGCTCAGAATCTTCCTTTCGCACCCATGGTCAAGGCGTGGCATAGGGGGGAGCGAAGGCTGGCTCCGGAAGATCTCAACCCCGATCTCATTTGTGACATCTCGACGCGCGTTCTTTCCACCCGATACCCGGCTTATGGGGTCATCGGCGGCGTGTTCGATGCTCTGACGGCTAGCCACGGGCAGACCTACGGTGTCACGAACGATGAGATGAGTCGGGCCAAGACGCTTTTTGAGGCGGAAGAGGGGACGGATATTGTTCCTGCCGCGGGGGTGGCCGTGGCCGCCCTGATGCAGGCCGTGAAGAAAGGAAGCATCGCTCCGTCAGATTCTGTGCTGCTCAATATCACGGGGGGTGGCGAGGATCGCATCCGCGCCGAGGGACGGGCCTGGAAGGTGGAAGGGACACACATCTCCAAGAAGATCCAGACGGAAGAAATCGAGGCGCTTCTGTGCAGTCTGCTGAAGAAGACCTGTTGAGTATCCTGAAGGACGCCGGGGTCGATTTCCTGGCCACGCTGCCGTGTGACCGGGTCAAGAACCTGATCGCGCTTTCGGACTCCATGTTTCAGAGGCTTCCGCTCACCCGGGAAGAGGAGGGCGTCGGGATCTGTGCGGGCGCTGCACTGGGCGGAAGGCGGCCTGCCATGATCATCCAGAACTCGGGTTTTGGAAACATGGTGAATGCCCTTCTTTCGCTCACGCAGTTTTACGAGCTTCCACTCGCACTTTTCATCAGCCATCGCGGTATCTACAAAGAGGGGATTGCCGCACAGGTCCCGATGGGTCGGGCCATGGAAGGACTTCTGAAAGGGGCGGGAATCGACTACGACGAAGTGAACACCCGCGAGGATTTCCACAGCATCCGAGAGGCGCTGCCCCGTATTTTCAATGAAGGCCGGATTCATGCTTTTCTTTTGAGCCCCGCCCTCTGGGAGGGGTCGAGCGCTACCTTTGCTGCGGCGCCGGCCTCCTGCGTCTGCCACGTTGCTCCGTCATGCCCGCAGTCCTCCCCGGCAGCTTCAACGCTTACCCGTTACGGCGTGATCCGGGCGCTCAAACCTCTGCTCCGGAATCAGGTGGTGATCTGCAACCTGGGGGTGCCCGCCAAGGAACTGCATGAACTCCTTCCCCAGCCCTCCAATTTCTACATGCTCGGGAGCATGGGCATGGTGACTCCCATCGGGCTCGGTGTGGCGCTCACGACCCGGAAGCGCGTTTTCGTTATTGACGGGGATGGCAGTCTGCTTATGAACCCGGGAACCCTGGCCACGGTTTCCCTGGCCGCACCGGAAAACCTGACGCTCCTGGCCATCGACAACGCCTCCTATGGTTCCACCGGGAATCAGCCGACCTGTACACGGACGTGTGTGGACCTTGAACTCCTTGCACGGGGGCTCGGTTTCGCCCACACGGCCAAGGTATCGACGCCGGAGGACATCCTCGCAGCCTGCACGGAGCAACCGAAAGGCCCTCTATTCGTTCATATCCCGGCCATGCCCGGGAATTCCGGGGCGTCTAACATTCCTACGGACCGCCTCGAAACCAAAAGAAGGTTCCAGACCTTTCTTTCCGCCAACTCCTGATATACGCTGTTAAGCCGAAATTCAGATTCGGAGATAGAATGGATTTAAGGAGGCACATGTGCCCCGCCGGAGGGGAGCAGGAGGTGTACCCATGGGAAGAAAAGAGATGTTGGACGAGGCGAAGAACCTCTTGATGCACGGAGAACGCAAAAAGAGCATCGACCTCTTCACGAGTGCAATCGACAGCGGAGAGAAGACCGCGATCTCCTATCTGAGCCGGGGAGTCGCTCATTTGCAGCTGGGAAACTTTCAGCCTGCGCTTGACGATTTCACGAAGGCCATAGAACTGAATGCGGCTAATCCGCGGGCTCACTTCTACCGGGGGATCGTGCATATGGTATCGAAAAGATACCTAATGGCGGTCCATGACTTTACGCGGACCCTGGAAGTAGAACCTCAGCATGGTCTGGCCTACGCCGCGCGGGGAAGCTGTTACCTCGAGATGGGTCTCGAGGACGAAGCAGCAGTGGACCTGAAGGCTGCACTGGTACAGGCGCAGATTTCGGGACAACGGTTTGTGGACAGCATGGGCTTGGTCAGGACTCAGCTGGACCGTGCCTTTCACCTGTGGATTGGGGAGGCGAGAGATCCCCGTCTGACCCGCGAGGAATACGAACAGCTCCGAAACCTGATGGAGGTAGGCTGGAAAGACGAATAAAGAAAATCCGAAGGTTACTGTCTTCTGCAAGAAAGCCGGAGCCTGGAATTGGGCTCCGGTTTTTTTGTGTCTTCAGAAACAAGGGAGGTTCGACTTCATCAGGTCACCGTTTTCGTTGACAACACTATGGGGACGATATATAAGGGAAGAACACGGGGGGCTTGGGATATATGACAGTAACTGTCCGTATTGCCGCCGAAGACTTAGGCTGGAACCGGAACGACTGAAATGCGATGGTCCTTGATCGGGATCGCTGTGTCCGTGCTGTTTGTTCTGGCAGGCTGCTCAGGATTTCGGACGATCTATAAGGAGCGAGTCTGTTGGGAACATGGAGTCCCGGGCGAATGCCGTGAGTTTCGGATCACCTTGGCTTGTCGTGAACTTCCCGTATCAAGTCGATCCCAAACATCCACATTCCTCAAAACAGTATTTGTCAGGCCGCTGGAGGGTCCTGACAATATGCAGGTCGGTGTGCTATTTAGTCAGACTGGTGGCAGGCCCATATTCCTGAAGGAGGAAACGGCCTGGGAAATACTTCGCAAGGATTTGACGACGATACTCCGTTCGTATGGGTTCGAGATACGCGAAGACGCGAAGGACGTTGACAGAGTCGTTGAAGGAAACATGAAGTTCCTGAATGTTCGTACAGAGGATCCGGGTTTCTTTGCCTTGAAAGCCACGACAAAAGCAGTAGCGGGTTTTGAAGTGAAGATTATAGATTCTGACGGGAATCTGATGTGGCAGCAGGAGTTCTATGGCGAAGACGAAATGAGAGTTGCATATGCGCTTCTACGCGACTCCGAGGAACTTCTCGCGCGAGCCTATTGTCAGGCGCTCGAGCAGTTTGTAGCGGCTTTTGAATCGGCTTGGCAGGATTAGTGTGAATGCGATTCAGCGTGGTACTAGTAGTAGGTGCCCGACCGGAGGTCTGACCATGGATACGCCTTCAAGATATCGCGAGTACTGGCTGGGCATACTCACCTTACCCCTCCTAGTTCTGCTCCAGGCCTGCGCCACGACGACGATGACCCCCTACGTCGGAAACCCGTGGAGCACACCCACGAGACCCGGAATGGCGTGGTCAACTGAAGAGTACAAGGAGATACGTGCCAACCTGCAACCGTGCGTGGATCATGCCCGTAATACGATCCCGGATGTTTTGCGTCGGTTCAAAGAAGACTTGCTGCCGGAAACGTCTCTCTACGTGAGCGTTTTTAACGACCCGGACCATGGAGGCAATTTCTTCGTTCAGGTAACCGCAGTAGAAGGCTCACGGATCAATGGGCGTCTTCATTCCGCCAATGCGCAGGTGAATGGACAGCGCTATCGGAAAGGGGATGAATATTCCTTGGAGATG
>QJVM01000257.1 GCA_003235715.1 Nitrospirota bacterium | reverse complement strand
ACGATCGTTCCAATGATCGAATTCGTACTATCCAGCTCAAACAGCGTCCGCCCCGCGACGTCATAGCGGTCATCCGGAGCCCACGTGGTCAGCAGGCCGAACTGGGTGCGGCCGAGGCGGCCGAAGCCCTTACCGCCCACATTAAAATCGGGCATGCGTACGGAATAGAAATATTGGTTGTCATCGTCCTCGGAGCTGAAGTAGGACGCGCCTTCGACAAAGAAGGGCCGGTTTTCGTCCACCGCTTTCTCGGAATAGGAAAAGCTGATATCCGTGACCGCCTCTTCAATTTGAGAGAAATCGGGATTCAGGGACAGCATCGCCGTCAGATCGGGGCGGGGTTGATAACGGATATCCATGCCGCCTGTGATCAGCGTGTCCTGAACTTCATCTTCTTTATCCGGGATATTCGCCCCGGCAAGCACGTAAAGCATGACCGTCCAGGGCTTCTTTCCCGCCGATGCAGGAAGTTTGAGGTCGGTCAATTGCCCCATCTCTTCATTGAGGCTCTGTGGCGTAATGTCCGCCCAATAGCTGTACTCCTTCGTACGGTTCTGATAGCGCCTGAAATTGACCCCGAATTGCGTGGCCCCGTCACTGTAATTCAACATGTCGAACGGTATGGCAAACTCCGCGGACCATCCGTATTCGGTCCGGGTCGCGGCCCCGAGCCAATCCCCTTTCCATTCGACCTTGGACGAACGGCCGCCGGCGATCTCATCATTCTGGGTCCCTCGGGGATTGAGCGAGAATGCTGAAATATCCCGACGGTTAAAGAAGGTATCCAGTTCTATCTTTATGGCGTCATCATACCCAAGGCCCACGTCGCGGACGGTCGTGGTGGCCACGATCTGTTCCGGATGTGCGTCATACAGGCGAAATCCGAAATAGAGATATCGGTCGTCACTGATAACCAGCACCTCGGTCTTGTCCGACGGAGATTTGTTCTGGAGCGAACACCAGAATTCTCCGGAAGTGCTGGCGTAGCCCCATGCCGAGTCATCCAATTTGCCGTCAATGAGTACGGCCGGCACAGAAGGAGTCTCGTCCTGACGCTCTATCCGCGCCACGTGGATCGAGCGCTCATGGCCGGGCAAAGGCCTTTGCTCCGTTTCAGATGCATCCGCTGAAGGCGGAGACACGAAAAGAACGAGGGCCACCCATCCCGCATACCATTTGACCCGGAAGCCTGTCTTCCATAATTCTTTCAAGGTGTCGTTCGCTCCCCTGCGTTTGCGCCGTCACCCTCCCGGGAAAACAGGAGGGCTCCCTCCTAAGTAACCTTTGTTCCCTGCCGGGTTGCCCGCAACCAGGGAATGTGAGTGATAGCCTCTTTGAGATGTTCGTCATAGGCGTGCATCTTCCGTCCCGTCCTTGTGCCGGCCCATTCAAAGCCGAGGTTATCGGAGACCCAGTCGAGGGCCTGCAGGCACCAGAGGAGTCGGCCCAGAAAAGCGAGCGTCACGGTATCTTCCTGTGTGATGCCCGACCAGCGATGCCGCACCTTGAGCCAATAAGCCCGCGGGTCCATACGCCACATATCCACCCCCGGTAATCCCCACCCGGATTCCTCCCAGTCAAAAACAAGCAGGGTCTTTTCACCGTTATAGTCGCGGAGGCGCAGGTTGCCCTTCTTGAAATCGGCATGAATGCAGCTCTTGGGCAGGCGGTCGTAAAGACCGCGGATTTCCGCCCACCTCTCCGAAAGGTAATCGAATCGGGACAGGATGGATCGCAGCAGATCGAGATCCCGGTCTCGCAACGCGGGATGGGTCAGATTTTCGGTAATCTTCTTCCGGGCCGAAATCATCCTGGCCTCGTAATGGTCGAGCCCACGTTCGGGTAATCCCTGGAGTTTCGGAACGGAGGTATGCAGGTCCGCGAGCCATTCGAGAGCGATTGCCTTGTGTTCATCATTCTTGAACGAGAACGCCTCCTCCCCCGCATCCGCCATAAAGCTCCACACGGAACCATCGTCCTCGGGATCGAGGAAGCCGAAGTATTGCAGCGTTGGTCGCGATAAGTACTTCATCGCCTCCGTATACATGGCCTTTTCTGTCATCGCCACAGCCAAGAGGGTCTTCTTTGCGATGATGAATGTTGCGTTCTCCCCGGACCCCACAAGCCTCACTACATAGGTCCCGTGCGCATTCTCGAGTTCCTCGATCCGTCTGGGAGGCTCAAGGTCCGGGCGGATGCGGGACCAGGCCCGTACCGCAGGATGGGATTCCAGACCCTGAGAGAGGACCTCAAGATTCTTTCTACGGCTCAAGCGCCCTCTCCTGATTGGCCTTCGGAAGTGCAGGCCTGACCTCTCCGCTCTCAAGCGTGATCTTCTGATCGCAGGTCTCAAGCGTGCTCAGACGGTGCGCGATCATGAACGTCGTTCGGCCCTGCATCAGCCTTTTCATGGCATCCATGATGAGGCTTTCCGTTGCCGTGTCCACGGAACTCGTCGGCTCGTCCAGGATGAGGACGGGTGCGTCTTTCAGAAAGGCCCGGGCCAGGGAGATGCGTTGGCGCTCCCCTCCGGAGAGCCTCATCCCGCGCTCGCCGACCAGGGTCGCGTAGCCGTTGGGCAGGGCTTGAATGAAATCATGGGCATTGGCGGCCCTGGCGGCCCTGACCACTTCTTCCTCCGTCGCTTCGGGCTTGGCATAACGGATATTCTCTTCAATGGTGGTTGAAAAGAGTATGGGTTCCTGGAGCACGATGGTGAACTGGTTGCGAAGGTCCGCGATCCGGTAATCGCGCAGGTCGACTCCGTCCAGCAGGATCCGACCCTCGGTGACGTCATAGAACCGCGGGAGCAGACTGACCAGGGTCGTCTTTCCAGCGCCCGTCTTTCCGACAATCCCCACGCGGGTGCCTTGCTTCACGTGAAAGTTGATCTTCTTGAGAACATGCGCCTTTCCGTCGTAGGAGAAGTTCACGTCCTGAAATATGATTTCACCCTTGGCCCGTTGGAGCGGTTTGGCGTCCGGCCTGTCCCGGACATCCGGGACCTCATCCATCAGTTCAAAGACCCTCTGGGCGCTGGCAAACGCCGACTGAAGCGAGGCGACCTGTTTGCTCGCTGTTTTCAAGGGCCCGTAGAGCTGGGTCAAATAGGTAATGACCATGAGGAGTTCCCCAAGGGTGATCACCCCGGCCAGGACGTTCCGAACCCCCACATAAAGGACCGCGGCCGTTCCCAAAGCCGTCGTCACGTTAACAAACAGGCTGTAGGCTCCTTCATAACCAGCCAGTTGGGTCTTCTGTCGCAGCGTATGGTTCGACTGGTCGATGAAGCGCGCCTCTTCGTTGTCTTCCCGACCGAATGCCTTGACCACGCGGAACGAACTCAACGTTTCCTGAACGATTTGCAGGGCACCGCTTTCCATCTTCTTGACGTGTCGGTATTGGGGGCGCATCCGTTTCCGGTATTGGAACGTCAACAGGAACAGGACCGGGATGACCGCTATCGCGATCAGCGCCAGCTGGCCGTTGATCATGAACATGACATAGACCATCGCAAAGAGCGTAAAGACCGATCGGGTGAAGGGGATCAGGCCGGAGACCAGGATCTTCTCGATGGCCGGGGCATCGTACTGGATGCGGTAGATCGAATCGGCCGAACCCTGGGCATCGTGAAACGCAAAAGACAGGTGCTGAATATGGCGGAATAAACGGCCGCGGAAATTCAGGTTGAGCTTTTCTCCTGTGTAGGTCTGTAGCACCGAACCGGCCAGGTACTGCAGATGGTTCAGAAAGACAATAAGGACCTGGGCTACGACGGCGAACCACAACAGGGCCGTCTTGGACCCGGTCACCCTTCCCGGCAGGAAGGCTTCCAGAAACCCGGGAAGCGGGGCGTTCGAAAGAACGCTGTCCACCGCTACTTTCAAGGGAATGGGAATCAGAAGCGCCAGGGGCGCGGCCAGCAAACTGACGAAGAAGGTGCCCAGAAGATAACCCCAGAGCGGACGCCCCAGGACGGCCAAACGCCGGAAAAGCTCAACGTCGCGATAGGTTTTTCCTCTCCCGATCATCATTTTCCCTTTTTCGGCATTTCCGGACATCGACCTTATCCAGAGCCATGCTGATCTCCGTCCGGGCCCAAAGCATCTCCACCCGGGGATCTGTCAGGTTCCTGCAGAGGCTGTTCCCAGGCGGTGGTGACGAAACCCCATGCCCTGTCCCGAATTCACCTGAAGGAAGCCCTGACTCGGGAATTACGCTTGCATGCCTTGTATCAGGAACAGGATTGGCGGCCCGGTTTCCGGATCGGTCTCACCCCCGTCATATTCTAAACAATCCAGGCCGTCCGGTATTCCGGGACGTCAGTGCGGCCGTCCTCTTCGTTTGACCGAATGGGCGGGCCGTGAAAAGATAGGGAGGCTGCTCAAATAGAGGTTGCGGATATGAAGGTGCTAGGAATTCATCACGATTTTACATCGTCTCTCACACCAACCCCCGGCGATGGCCGGGCCGGGCGCCAAGGGGAGCGAATCAGCCGGGTTCCCAATTCCGCGTCGGTTTCATGAAACGAGAAGAATCAACCCTTTGAGCAAGCTACCGGATCATGACCGTCTCGAACGGGAGCTGAAACGGGTCCTCTGCGATAATGGGGTCCCGGCAGAGGGGGCGGTTCTGCGGGAGCGGGAGAAGAATCTCTACACGAGTTCCTTCCCGAGTGAAATCGTAACCCTGGACCTACCCGGAGGGGACCAGATTCGCCTGCTCTGCAAATACTCCGGACACCTTTATGACGATGTCGGCAGGTGCATGAAGGGCGGCTTGGCTTACGAGGCCGGCGTATACCGGAACATTCTGCAACCGGTAAAGGCCTCGGCTCCCAGATTCTACGGAACCTGCACGGGTGGGCCGAACGGCATGGACTGGATGGTGCTTGAGTTCATGGAGGGGGGAATCCGCATGGACCAATCCCCGGATCTGACCATCCACGTCCGGGTCTCGGAATGGGTCGCCCGGTTTCATAACGCCGGCCAGGAACGCCTGGCCACATTAGGAAGGCCCGACCTGTACCGCTACCGAGCGGACTATTACCGGGAATGGGCCCGCCGAACCGTCCGCTTTGCGGTCCCCGCCCTTCACCAAAGGCATCCCTGGCTGATAGAACTGTGCCGAAGATTTGAAGCCCTGGCCGAAGAGCTTGAGACGGTTGGCCCCGTCATCGTCCACGGGGAATTCTATCCCTGCAATATCCTCATTCAGAATGGACGGGTCCGACCGGTGGATTGGGAGTCGTGCGCCGTGGCCCCGGGGGAGATCGACCTGGCGACTCTCAGCGACGGGTGGCCCCTGGAAAAGGTCTCTGAGATGGAGGAAATCTACCGGCAAACACGATGGGTCTCGAGCGGGTCTCCCGCGCACACCGCGCTTCTCGATCTGGCCCGGTGCTATGTTCACTTTCGATGGCTCGGAAACCGCCCGGAGTGGACCCTGGATGAACAGCGGGCCTGGCGGTACGAAGACCTGAAAGGGTTGGGAGAACGTCTGAACCTGATCTAGCCCGAACCCTCGGGCCATGCCGGCAACCCCGTGCCGGAGGAGATTACTTCTTGAGACGATGCGCAATCCCGGGGACCGACGGGGTCATACCGCAGGATTCGCAGGTCATCATGAGGAAACCGGAAAAGGCCGCGTTGCTTGGGGCCAGAGAGGGGTCCACTTTCGATTTCATCTCCAGTATCGCATCCCGATAGGCCGCGTAAAAGGCCCAGGTCGGCTGGGCACTGTAGGTGAGCCCCTTGAGCTCAAAGTACTCCACCACCCCCTTGGCCGTGGTGGGCTTGATAAACACCTCGTCATGGGGGCGGTAGTAGTTCGGCACCACCGTGAGCAGGGTCCATTTGGCCAGCTTCATCGGTTTCAAAACCGAAACAAGCTTTTCGAAGCCCCGTTGCTGATTGCCGTGGAGCAGGCCTTTCAGACCCTCCGCCAGCGCCGCCACCTGTGCAGGCGTCATGGCGGCCACCTCGTCCCGGAATCTCGGCTTTTCAAACAGGGAGACCATGGAAGACTTGGTGACGATTTTCACCATGTTCTGGGCAACGGCCCTGGCATCGCCGAAATTCTTCCGGGCGAAATACTCCTGGGCCATCTCGACGGTCCGCCCCATCATGTGTTTCTCGCCCAGTGCCTGCATGACCGGGTGCTTGAAGCCGCCTGGATAGGCCTTCAGGAATTGTTTTTCCGCTGTCTTGAGCTTTTGAAGATTCATTTCCTTTCACCTCCCCGGCTACAGTCTTGGTCAGCCAATACGGCTGTTCAGCTCGTCAAGAAGGGCCTGCAGCTCTATATTCTTATCTGCTGCCGCCCGGCGAAGCTCCCAGCCCAGACTATGGTCCGGCCCGTATTCGCAACCGCAAAGGCCCAGTTCCATGAGACGGTCGGTCAACTCAGGATAATCCTTCAGGATTTCGTTGACACGTGTCGATGGCGTGATCCCTCTTTCCATAGTTAAAAGATAGCACGGTGGCGGTAAGGCCCTGAAAAGGCCTTGGGTTTCAGGATTATGCCGAAGGTCCCCTGTTCCTCCTGGGCCGTGAGACTCCTATCCGGAAAGCAGGAAACAAGACCTGACCCGGAGTCTCCTTAATTCTGAGCTGGTCTGCTTTCGCTTCACCTGCCTGTGAACAAAATGTGATATTCCTGTGATGCCGGACGGACCTTCCCGGTTTAGGGTTTAACTAGAGACACCTATACCATCCTGAAAGGAG
>QJVM01000228.1 GCA_003235715.1 Nitrospirota bacterium | reverse complement strand
TCGCCCGATTCACCCCCGCTGTGCTTGAACGCCTGAAGGCCCACGGATCAAACTGAAAATTCCCGAATCCAGGCGCTTCCGCCAACGCTGCGCGGCTTGCGTCCGGATTGACAAAGAGCCCTCGGCGTCTGTAACCTTTTCCCCCAAAAAAAGAGGGGCAGGGCCACCGGCGCTTAGGTCCGGGACCTGACCCAACAGAGCATTACTGGAGGTAGGACATCATGAGGAAGTTCTTTTTAGGCGCCTTGCTTGTGCTGACCGCCGCGGGCTGCAGCACCCTGACCGGCAGCCAGGTACTGCAACCGGGGATGACCCGGGCCGAGGTTCTTGAACTTTTCGGCCCTCCGGTCACGCTCACAACCCGGGACGGCGACCCGGCCGAATATCTCAACTATCCTGCGGACGCTATTCAATCGGCCCGGGGAGAGATCGGGGCCACCTATTCCATCGCCATCGTGGACGGCCGCGTGAACGCCCATGGCGAGTCGGTCCGTCTCGGCCTTTCAGACGTCGGTTTTTGATCGTTTGCTGCCAGGGAGATCAGCGCCCTCCCCCATGAGGGAGGGCGCTGCCTGTGCTTTATCGGAACACCTGCCGATTTATTTTCCCAGGGATTCGATGTACATCTTGAGGGATTGCATCTCGCTTGACGACTCGTCAAGCTTCGTCCCTTTCAGAGGACCCGCCACGCACTGATTGATCATTCCCTCCAGGCCCTTCCTGGTGCCCGCCTTCTCGAGTCCTTTCCCGTCCGGATGACAACTGTTGCAGCTATTATCGTTGGTGGACCCCCCCAGGGCCTTATCATTGAAAAGTTTCTTGCCAAGTTCTACCGAGGATTCGCTCGCGCCGAGGGGTCCCGCAGCCACGAGGCATGTCATGAGCAGCGTCCCAAGAAACCATCCGATTTTTTCTTTCATCCCACCCTCTCCTTAGTATTCATAGCAGTGCCGCACGGAAATTCCGCGCCCTGACCCAATTCTACTCTCTTTCAGGGGACCGTGCGAATACGTCTCCGCGGGAAGCTAGCGACAGGGACGCCACCCATGGCCTGCAAGAGTCTCTCTCCCCACCTAATCGACGTAAGGATTGGACACCAAGGGACCCGGCACAAGTCTGTTTCCGTCCGGTCGTCAGGTCTCAGATTGAACCCGACAGCGGATACCGTACTCCTTAATCTTGCGGAGTAGCGTACTGTAGTCGACCTTGAGGGCGAATGCGGCCCTGGTCTTGTTTCCGCCGGCCTTGTTCAAGGCCTCACAGATCATACTGGTCTCGAGGTCTCTCACAGCCTGGTCTCTCATCTCGCTGAGGGACCCCCTGCTCCCGACCCCATCTTCGGCGAGAGTCCGAACCGGCTCGGACCCATCGGTCATTTCGCTTTCAGGAATGTCGAGGTCTTTGGCGCGGACGATTCCGTTCGAAGACACCAGAATCGCTTTCTTCATGGCGTTCTTCAATTCGCGGACATTTCCCGGCCAGGAATAATGTTGCAGCCGTTCCGCGGCTTCAGGTTCAAGACCGGAGGCACTTCTGCAGAACTGACGGGCGGATTCTTCTATGAATTTAAGGGCAAGCTCAGGAATCTCGTCCTGCCGCTGCCTTAGAGGAGGAACGTCTATGATGAATTCTCCGAGACGGAAGAAAAGGTCCTCCCTGAATTTTGCCGTCTCAACCTGACGCCTAAGGTCCAGGTTCGTGGCCGACAGAATCCGGACGTCAATCTTCCGTGCCCTTCCGCTGCCCAGGGGATAGATCTCTCTTTTCTCCACCGCCAGAAGCATCTTCCGCTGCACGGTCTCCGTCATGTTCTGGAGCTCGTCGATAAAGAGCGTCCCCCCCATGGCTTCCTGCAGCCGTCCCGGTCTTGAGCGATCCGCACCCGTAAACGCCCCCTTTTCATGGCCGAAGAGCTGACTCTCCACAAGGGTATCCGCCATGGTGCCCATATCCACAGGCACCAAGGGACGGTCGGCGCGAGGACTGGCCGCATGAATCGCCTGGGCGACGAGAGACTTCCCTGAACCGGTTTCCCCCTGGATGATGACCGAAAGGTCACTGGGAGCAACCTGTCTGACCTGGTCTATGACTTTCTTCATTGCCGCGCCCCTGCCAAGCATCCATTCAAGGGTGGTTTCGAGCGAGGAATCCAATCGTCTCAGGCGACGCTCCATCTCCCCTTTTTCCACCGCGCGTTCGATGGACGCAAACAGACGTTCCGTCTCCGGCGGTTTGGTCAGAAAATCATAGGCCCCCTGTTTCATCGCCTGAACCGCGTCGTCGATTTCCCCGTATCCGGTTACCACAATCACAGGCGGGGCCTGGTCCAGACTCCGGAGTTCCCGGAGCGTCTCCATTCCGTCCATGCCGGGCATTCGAAGGTCCAGAAGAATCACCGCCGGATTCTCCTTCCTCGCCCGGGCCAACCCTTCCCGGCCCTCTGCAGCCTCCAGGGTCGCGTACCCCCGGGCGCGTAACAGGGCCATCATGCCCGCCCGGATTCGGGCCTCGTCATCCACAATCAGAACGGTAGGCACCCCTTCCTCCCTGCACGGTTCAGACATCGCTCAACGGGACACACACGGAAACCCGTGTTCCCTTTCCCGGTCGGCCCGCAACGGTTATCCTGCCCTGGTGCGCCTCAATGATCTTCCGGGCCACGGTCAGCCCCAGTCCAAGATGTTCCGAATCGGATTTGGTGGTGAAAAGCGGTTCGAAAACCCGGCCCGCGGGAACCGCAGGCAGACCGGGACCGTCGTCCGTAAACAAGACTCGGCCCATGGCCAGGCCTGCCGGCTCATCCGTAAGAATATCCGCCGCAACCCTCAATCTCCCACCCTCCGGCATCGCCTCGGCCGCATTCTGGCCCACGGCCACGAAGACATGCAGGAGGGCCTGCGGGTCACCCCGGACCGGGATGGCTTCCCGGTCCATATCGAGCTGAATCTCGATACGGCGTCCCACGACATACCTGAGGAGCGTGACAGATACTCGTAGTCTTTCCACCAGGTTCAGCACCGAGGGCTCAGCCGAAGCCCGACAGAAGAAGAGGATGGACCGCGTGGCTTCGGCACCATGTCGCAGGGCCTCACGGATGGCCTGGATCTGGGCCATCAGGTCCGGGTCATCGGGATGCGTGTGCTCGATCATTTTTTCCGCACACAGAATCGCCGTGAGTTCGTTGTTGAGGGAATGCACAAAGCCCGGGATCAGTCGGGCCATGGTGTCCGTCTTCTGAATTCTCTCCAGGTGGTGTTCCAGGAGTTTTCCAATATTCCTGCCTTCCTGGGGAGACCCTTCATCGGAACCGACCAGTCGGGCCGCCTCATCGGGGGTATTCACGTTGGTGAAGGCACGGACAAGTTCCTCGGGAACCGTGGGCGATTTCACCTTGGGGTGCCGGGCCAGATCCTGAAGGGAAAACACATCCTCGGAAGCCCTGGCCTCCAGCAGGGGAAAAATCATGGGCTCATAGCAGGCCAGGAGGGGCTCCACGCCCGCACGCCCCGGAATGCGTGGAATAACCGCCCAGAATCCCGGCTCACGATTCTTCAGGACCCAGTCGACGGCTTCCTCTGTGACCTGCGGCATATCCACGCCACAAATAAGCCAGGCTACGTCAGGGGCCCAGCGTCCTGCTGACAGAATACCGGCAAGAGGCCCCCTCAGTCCCGGCGCGTCCGGCAGTACAATCGCGGGCGCGGGCTCCGGGTAACAACCAGCCCCCAACGTCACCACCTGCACGACTTTGGAAGAGATCGCGTCGTACACGCACCGGTAAAAGGTCCTGCTCCCGCAATATAAAAGGGCCTTGGGCTTGCCCATCCTTCGGCTCTGCCCGCCGCCCAGGATCCCTCCGAAGAGCCTCCTCATGTTCAGGAGGCGCCTCATTTCCCCCTCTACAACGTGAACAAGATGTTCCGGGTTTTCCGGATCCTTCCACGCAAGAACCCTGCTTAATTCCGTGAGAGGGGGAGGGGGTGTTTCATCCGGTCCCTTCAACCAGAGCTTCGGGGCCCAGGCCGGCTCGTACCCAGCCACGAGAACGATGTCCGTATCGGCCGGCACCTTGCGCAGGGTTTCACTCAATTCCAGAATTTCGGCGCGGCTCCGCACGCCGGTTTCGGGGCCGTACAGGGTTACGGACCGGGCCCCGGCCTCGAGTAGCCTTTCGGTCGCCTGGCCTCCCTCGTTGGAGAGGGGTTGAGCCGAGCTGTGCAGAACGGCAACCCGCAATCCACGCCGCACCAGCCTCGCAAGAGCCTCTTCAATAAGCAGGGTCTTCTCTGAGGCCGGGGGTCCTGCAATCCCGACGACCGGGAGTCCGGGATACCGATGATTTCCGGTTGGAGAGTTCATGCGTTCAGTCCCTGTCCGCGGGCCCTCGGTCAGGCGACCCACAGCCTTGGTTTGATTGCTTTTCCGCCAAAAAAAGTGATACCTTTAACCCGTTCTTATTTTTGAGAAAATCATTTATTGTCCGACACGGAGAAACCCTATGCAGAAACTCGCCGAGGTCATCTGGATGGATGGCAAACTGGTCCGCTGGGAAGAGGCCACCGTACATGTGCTGAGTCATGCCCTGCATTATGGGTCCGGTGTGTTTGAAGGCATTCGGTGCTATGAAACCGCAACGGGCCCGGCAGTCTTCCGCCTTCCCGAGCACGTGAAGCGTCTGTTTGATTCGGCCAAGATCTGCCAGATGGAAGTCCCTTTCTCCCGTGAACAGGTATCCGAGGCCATCCTGGAAACCATCCGGGCCAACAAACTGGCAGGGGGATACATCCGCCCCATCATCTTTCTCGGATTGGGCGCCATGGGGTTGTTCCCCAAGGGAAACACCATCCATGTCAGCATTGCAGCCTGGCCCTGGGGGGCTTACCTCGGAGACGACGGCCTCAATAATGGTATCAAGGTCCGCGTTTCCTCCTACACCCGGCATCATGTCAACTCCGCCATGACGCGGGCGAAGGTAACAGGATATTACATGAATTCCGTACTGGCCAAGCGCGAGGCCATCGCCTGCGGCTGCGATGAGGCCCTGCTTCTCGATGCCGAAGGCTACGTCGCCGAAGGAAGCGGCGAAAACGTGTTTATCGTAAAGAACGGGGTTCTGATGACCCCGCCGCTCACGTCTGTGCTCGACGGAATTACACGGGATACAATTCTGCGCCTGGCCGGAGACGCCGGCGTACCAACAAAAGAGCACCGGTTCACCCGTGACGAAGTGTACACGGCTGATGAGGCTTTCTTCACTGGCACGGCCGCGGAAGTGACCCCCATCCGGGAACTGGACGGACGCCTTATCGGCCCCCCGGGGCCGATCACGAAAAAGCTCCAAGGCCTCTTCTTCGACGCGGTGAAGGGAAAGAACCCCACGTACCAACACTGGCTGACGCCCGCCTGAGGTTCAGCCTTCGGCCTCCAGGTAGCCCAGCTGGACCATCACGGGTTCCGCGATCTTCATCAGGCATTTTTCTTCCCGCTCCGTGAGCCTCCGGACCTGAGCCTGTTCAAGGTTCGGACCCTTATTGACCCCTCGATGGACAGCCTCCGGGTCCTTGACCGGGACCCCGGCATGAAGGGCCAGCCTTTCCAGTTCCCTGGACTCAAGGTTCTCAATCCTTGCAAGGGTCCAGCATTCAGCCGGCAGTTTCCTCAAGGCACGAAGAGCGGTCCCGTTTCGGTGGACCCAGAGAAAGGCCATCCGCTCAACGGGCTCGAGCCATGGCCAGGCCTCGTGTGCCGGGTCCCCGGGGAAAACCATCAGCTCCTCCGGGCACCTCTTGTGCCATGATCGCTCCATGGCGGAGAGCACAAAATCCCGTACATGCCTTACGCCCAGAATGAACCGGATATCCGGATAAACGGCCCAAAGGGCGTCGATCAGGTGAATGTAAAGGTTCGACGCGTCCACAAACGTTTCCGCGCAAACCCCTTGATGAAGGTCCAGGACCACCGACAGGCGGTCCTCCAGTGAAGAGAAAGGGCGCCCTGTTCCCGGAGGTCCCGGCTTGAGATATTTGTTTTCGATGTAGGAAGCACGGAACTCGTGCCGCCCCCCAAATAGTTTGGCGAGCATTCCGGTTCCGGATCGCCCCGTTCCTGTAATGATCAGCATGCGGCGAGCCCCGGCAGGGAATGACCGCGCTCGGCCTATGGCTTCTTCGCGGGTGTCCCCAGGGAATCCAGAATCTTCCTTATATCCTCTGCGCTCTTGTATCCCGGCATCACCAGGCCGTTTGGCAGAATAAGGGTCGGAGTTGACTTGATGTTCAGTTTTCCGGCCAGTTCGATATTGCGATCGACCACGTCAGACTGGCACGAGGGTGGCGGAAGTTCCTTGCCTGCAAAGCTGTCGTCCAGAAGGGCGAGGGATTTTTCACAGGCGATCGCCCGGGCCTTGTCGTAGGCGTTTGGGTGAATCTTCAGGGGAAACATCTTGATATAAAAGGCAATGGAGGGATCCTCGCTGACGACCTTCTTTATCTCGGCATGGAGTTTGATACAGAAAGGGCATTCCGGGTCGTCAAAAACGATCACCCGTCGGGCCGCTTTCGGGTCGCCGATCACCACCGCATCGTCCAGCGGGATGCCCTTGAGATCGACCGTATTCATTTCGAGGAGACGTTTCTGGGTGATATTCTCGCGCGTAGCGATGCGGATCACCTGGCCGGACAGGAGAAACTGTTTTGAGAAATCGATAAAAACAGGAACCCGGTTTCCATTGGCAACAACGTCCACC
>QJVM01000038.1 GCA_003235715.1 Nitrospirota bacterium | reverse complement strand
CGGTTGCATGGTATTCTGAAATATTCGATGCTCTTCAGCCTACGTTGTTGAGCGCAAATTTCGTGGGCGCTCTCCTGTTCAACAAGACTTCCGGGGGCTTTCCCAATCACGTACGGCGCCCCATGCCTCCATAAGGCAGCCTTTGACGTTAAAAGAACAGAGTAAAATAGCGAGAAAAAATGCAGGGCGGTAAGAAACCGCCCCGCTTGATTGTTCACCGGAGTGCCCAATGGGCCCGCCGCCGCGTCCAATCGGGAACTGCTCCGAGCTTACTGCTTGTTCTTGATCAACTCATCCACAACGGTCGGATCCGCCAAGGTAGAGGTATCGCCGAGGGCGCCTTTATCCATGGTGCCTTCTGCGATCTTCCTAAGAATCCGACGCATGATCTTGCCTGACCGCGTCTTGGGCAGCCCCGGGGCCCACTGAATCTTGTCCGGCGTGGCGATAGGACCGATTTCGGTACGCACCGTCTGAACCAGTTCTTTCTTGAGCGCATCCGACGGTTCGATACCGGTTTTCAGCGTTACATACGCATAGATGCCCTGTCCCTTGAGGTCATGCGGGTAACCGACCACAGCGGCCTCAGCCACCTTGGAATTCGAGACAAAAGCCGATTCAATTTCCGCCGTACCCAGCCGGTGTCCAGATACGTTGATCACGTCGTCGACCCGCCCCGTAATCTGGTAATAGCCATCCTCGTCACGACGTGCTCCGTCCCCCGTAAAGTAGTATCCTGGATATTGGACGAAATACGTATTAAAGAATCGCTCAGGGTCTCCGTACACCCCTCTCATTTGGCCCGGCCATGGCCGTTTCATGCATAGCTTGCCCTCACATACGCCCTCGAGTTCATTCCCCTTGTCGTCCACGATGCAGGGCTCTACGCCGAAGAAAGGTACGGTGGCTTTACCGGGCTTGAGATCGATCGCACCTGGCAGGGGCGTAATGAGAATACCACCTGTTTCCGTCTGCCACCACGTATCCACAATGGGAAGTTTTCCTTCTCCCACAACATTGTGATACCAGAGCCAGGCCTCGGGATTGATGGGTTCGCCGACCGTACCCAGCAGCTGTATACTGCTCCGCGTGCTCTTCTTCACAGGAGCTTCTCCCTCTCTCATGAGCGCACGGATGGCGGTGGGCGCCGTATAGAAGATATTGACCTTATGCTTGTCACAGACAGACCAGAAACGCCCCGCGTCCGGATAGGTGGGCACTCCCTCGAACATGATGGTGGTGGCCCCGTTACACAGCGGCCCGTAGATGATATAAGAATGCCCTGTAATCCATCCGATATCCGCGGTGCACCAGTAGATATCTCCATCGTGGTAATCAAAAATGAGTTTATGCGTAAAGGCGACATACGTCAGGTAGCCTCCTGTCGTGTGCAGCACGCCTTTGGGCTTCCCTGTAGAGCCGGATGTGTACAGGATAAAGAGCGGGTCCTCGGCTTCCATTTCTTCGGCCGGGCAGTTGGCATCCACCCCGGCCATCTCGTCATGCCACCAGACGCACTTCTTGGTGAAACTGCAGGAAATCTGGTCGCCCACATGTTTGACCACGATGAGTTTCTCGACGGTCGGACATTGTGAGACCGCTTTATCGGCATTGTCCTTTTGAGGAATCGCCTTGGTGCCGCGATAGGTTCCGTCACATGTGATGACAAGTTTGGAGCCGCAGTCCTGTATCCGATCCCGGAGCGCGTCCGCCGAGAATCCGCCGAAAACAATGGAGTGGATGGCCCCAATACGGGTACACGCCAGCATGGCCACCGCCAGTTCCGGGATCATGGGAAGGTAGATGGTTACCCGGTCGCCCTTCTTCACCCCGTTCTTCTTCATCACATTGGCAAACTTGCACACCTGTTCGTGCAGTTCCTTATAGGTAATCTTGCGGTCCACCTTGGGATCGTTCCCTTCCCAGATGATGGCCACCTGATTGCCTCTCTTGTCCAGATGTCGGTCCAGACAGTTGAATGAAACATTCAGTTTTCCACCGGTGAACCAGCGGATGTAATGATTATCCGGGGTCTTGGAGTAGTTATAATCGGTGACTTTGTCCCAAGGTTTGAACCATGTCACGTATTCCTTTGCGGTGCGGCCCCAGAAGCCATCGGGGTCCTCAAGAGATTCCTTGTGGAGCTTCTTATACTCGTCCAGGCTCTTGATGTACGCCTTCTGCCGAAAGTTTTCCGGCACGGGATAAACATCCTTTGAGCCGCCTGTCTGTTCTGCCATATTCATGCCTCCTTGTGGTGTTGTGTCCTGAGTTATGAATCCAAGGCCGACCCCCGGTCGGCCGGCCGGCAACCCCAAGAAATCCAGCCCCGGTATACCCGGCACCCTGCGAGTGACTAGCCTCCACGGCGGCGGGTTCAGGTATACGCCACGCTCCTTGTGAGACCCAACCCTGAAAATAGAATAGGTCATCACCTCCAAAAAGAGGTGCACCCGGCGAAACCATTTCCGAATTTGGGCAAGCGAAACCGACGGTATTTATGCAATATCGATACCATCAGGAGGCCACCATGGGCCCGCCCATAGGCCCGGTTTGGTCGTTCACGAAGAGCGAGATGTTCCGGTCCATGTAGAAGGGTCGGTCTGCTCCATTCATTGCACGTCGGCCTCCCATCTCGCCCTCTGAAAGCCCACAAATACAGCATTCCAGTAGGTCCAGGGTTTCCTTCGGTGCTATCTCCGTCAATCCCGACGATGCGTCCGTTAAAGCTGGGACACTATGTTTCCGAGCAGGTCCTGCGTGGGGACAGTCCCTTCAAAGGATCAAACGTGGCGTAGATCCAGCGAAGAAAGGTAAGAATTGTTACGATTTGAAACATCAACCCTGTTTCTGAATAGCCTGCACCGAGGGCAGCGTTAAACATGATAGGATAGTCCTCCCAATACGCCGTCACCTCAGAAGAAATTCCTGAAGACGCCAAGGAATAGCGATGAACGAATATTCAGAGAGTCTCGTTGTCCATTTCAGACGGATAGAACATCTCAAAAAGGAAGCCCACGACTTTCCATCGGTGGACTTGAATGCCCGACAACTGTGCGACCTTGAGTTGCTCTTGAACCGGGCGCTATTTCCCCTTCGCGGGTATCTGTCCCGCGCGGATTACATATCCGTTCTTCGTAACACGCGCCTGGTTGACGGCACCCTCTGGCCCGTGCCCGTGTGTCTTGATGTTCAGGATAAGACGGCTCGGAGTCTCAATCAGGGCGACCGAATAGCCCTTCGCGACCCTGAAGGCTTTATGCTGGCCGTTCTTTCGGTGGAAGATCTTTGGCAACCCGACAAGAAGGAAGAGGCTATGCTTGTCTACGGGACGGACAATCCTGCCGCACACGCAGGCGTAAGGGCGCTTTACGATGACACGGGTGACTGGTACATTGGTGGGACCATCGAGGGGGTCCATTTCCCTGTTCATTACGATTTTCGTGACTTGCGCTTTGGTCCACCGGACGTACATCGCCGATTTTCCATGGATGGATGGCGGAACGTGCTCGGAATCCATACGGACCGTTATCTTCATCGGAAGCATCGGGAAATGTTCATGCAGGCCGCCCACAGGGCGGAAGCCAATATCTTCCTCCAGCCATGCGTCGGGCTGAAGCATCCGGGCGATCTCGATTACTTTACACATATATCGTGCTACCTTGAGTTTGCGAAGAAATTCCCGCGAAACATGATCTTTCTGTCTCTCATTCCGTACAGCAGTCGTAAAGCGGGACCTCGAGAGGCCCTTTGGCAGGCCATCATCAGAAAGAATTACGGTTGCAGTCATTTCGCGGTTCTGGGGGATCATGCGGATCCAGAGGAGGGAACCGAGAATGCCCGTTTCTACCGCGAAGGGGAAGCGCAAGCCATGGTCCGGGACCATGAGTCTGAAACCGGAATTAAGGCCGTGGATCTCCAGGAACTTGAATACGTCGACGAACGGGCCGAGTATGTCGCTGTCTCTGAATGCCTGCCGGACATGACCGTCAAGCGCATTTCAGACTCAGAATTACTGAGAAGACTTCAACACGACCTCGAAATCCCGGAATGGTTTACCTATCCGGAGATCGTGTCCGAAATGAAACGGGGCTTCCCCCCCAAATCCCGGCAGGGCTTCACGGTTTTCATGACCGGTCTTTCAGGCTCCGGGAAATCGACCCTGGCCAAGGTTCTCATGGTCAAGTTTATGGAATTGAGAAACCGTCCGGTCACACTCCTCGATGGGGATGTGGTGCGAAAGAACCTCTCTTCGGAACTTAATTTCAGTCGCGAGCATAGGGATTTGAATATTACGCGAATCGGCTTTGTGGCCAGTGAAATTACCAAGAACGGCGGGATTGCCATCTGTGCCCCCATCGCCCCTTATGAGAAGTCACGACGGGTGAACCGGGATCTGATTAGCCGTTACGGGGGGTATGTGGAAGTGTATCTCTCCACTCCCCTTCAAGTCTGCGAACAGCGGGATCGGAAAGGACTGTATGCCAAGGCACGCAGCGGTCTGGTGAAGGGAGTGACCGGGGTAAGCGACCCCTACGAATCCCCGACAAATCCGGAGATCACGATTGACACCACCGAATTGAATCCTGAGGAAGCGGCCCAGAAGGTTCTTCTATATCTGGCGGAGCAAGGCTATATTACATAAGAGGGGCTTCGATCTTCGGAGGGGACACTGCCGTATGACAGATGGTGTACTCGTTTATCTGTGCAACGATATTACCGTAAATCTTCAAGGCCGAGTCGGTTTGCCCCACGCTCAACCGAATGACCGGGATGCCGACTTTTTGGTAATGGGCCACTAGGGGCTCGGTTCTCTTCCTGAAGATTTCGAGTTTTTGGCTAATCATTTTTATGGAATCATCTGAACGCCCCGTTCTGTCCCCCCCCGTATTGTTCCTGATTCTCTGATAGACGTCCTCGGCCTCACAGTGAAGGACAACCAGTCGGATCACCCGCACGACAGACTCCAAGGCGCGAGCCTGACCCAGATGCCGGGGAAGTCCGTTCAGCATCACATGGTCCGAACCTTGAAATCCGACCCTCGCAAGAAAAGCCTGGAATATCTTCAACGCAAGATTGAATTGAGCATCCTCAAGCAGAACACCTTCTTCCAGGATCCTTTGGATAAAACGGACCTCTTCGGGCGTGCATAGGCCTGTCACTCCGGTGGCCGTCCTTCTGAGTTCCTCCCCAAAGTCAAAGTGCTGAACGTTCTGACCCAGAAGACCCTCCTCGCAGAACAGACTGGCCAGAGGGGTTTTCCCAACACCCGTGGGCCCCAATAAAAGAGTTGCTTCCGGCCGGTCCTTACAAAGAAAGGGTTCTAACATGGATTACGCCTTGACGATATGCCCCTTCTTCCGGACCCCCCCGAACATGTTGCGGGTGTCCACAATCAGTGTCGCATGTGCCGCGATAAATTCGGGATCATAGGCCGAGTGGTTCGTGGACAAAAGCACACAATCGAAGCGCTTCAGGTTGGCCGCAGTGAGTGGCACGGATTTCATCTTGTAGTTGTATTTCCGCATTTTGTACGTCTTGGGAACATAGGGGTCGTTGTATTCGACCTCCGCGCCCTTGTCTGAAAGGAGTTCCACCAGCTTGAGGGACGGAGATTCCCGCGTATCGTCGATATCCTTCTTATAAGCCAGTCCCAGGATGAGGATTCGAGCCCCCTTGAGACTTTTCCCCCTCTCGTTCAGGGCATCCATCACGCGACTTACAACATAGCCCGGCATGGAGGTGTTCACTTCCCCGGCAAGCTCGATGAAACGGGTCGGCGTTTCATACTGCCTTGCCTTCCAGGTCAAATAGAACGGGTCAATGGGAATGCAGTGTCCCCCGAGGCCTGGCCCCGGATAGAATGGGGTGAATCCGAAGGGTTTTGTGGAAGCGGCGTTGACCACCTCCCATATATCAATTCCCATTCGATCAAAGAGGACCTTCATCTCGTTCACAAGGGCAATGTTGACCGACCGGTATATATTTTCAAGAAGCTTCGTGGCTTCGGCGGCCCTGGTGGAGGAAACCGGTACCGTCTTCACTACAATCGTGTCATATAGCGCCTTGGCCACACGCAAGCAGTTTTTCGTATAGCCTCCGACCACCTTTGGAATGGTCGAGGTGGAGAAATTTGGGTTGTTCGGGTCCTCACGTTCTGGAGAAAAGGCCAGATGGAAATCGCGTCCGGCTTTAAGGCCGGTTTTCTCAAGGATCGCTCGCATATCCTCGTCGGTTGTACCCGGATAAGTTGTCGATTCGAGAATAATGAGTTGTCCTTTCCTCAGGTGGCTCGCTATCGTCCTTGTCGTATCAAAGACATACGTCATATCCGGCTCGCGGTTCTTGTTAAGAGGGGTGGGGACACAGATCACGACGGCGTCCATCCTGGACAAAAGGGAGAAATCCAGGGTGGCCCTGAAAGCGCCCCCTCGCCTCTTCTTGGATGCGTCCAAAGCCTCGCGGATGCGTTTCGAGGCGATGTGCTTGATATACGATGTCCCTTCGGAAAGGGCTCTGATCTTGGCCGGATCAAGGTCAAATCCCGTGACCGGAAACCCGGCCTTTGCAAATTCAAGGACAAGCGGCAATCCCACGTATCCCAGTCCAATCACTCCTACGGTCGCTGTACGGTTTCCAATCTTCTCAAGCATAGGTTCGCTCCTTTGCCATCACGGCAAGAACGTTAAGAGATTGCTCTGACGGCCGGAAATTTTACACAATTTGTGTACGGAATTCATATCGGTCCAAGATACGGAGG
>QJVM01000224.1 GCA_003235715.1 Nitrospirota bacterium | reverse complement strand
AGCACGCTGGCATGCATCATGCTATTCACGAACGTTTGGGGCCTGAAAGGTCTGTTGTGCCGAAATGGAGCTAATCGGCCAGGCTTCCGGCTCGCCAGGGTTGTTATTATTTTATGAAGGCCGTTGAGTTCGGTGCCGGAAAGAGGTTCTTGCTGAAGGGCACAGCGGTCGGCGCTTCAACAGAGGAGGTTTATGCCCATGTCCAAGAGTTCCAAGGCCAGGATGAGCGCTTCGGAGGCCCAGTCCGAGCGGCGTCTCCTGACGGACCAAGTTCTCCGATTTCTCGAAGCCGGTGTGGATTCGTACATCCCGGACTTCAATGACTGGTGTCTCCGCATGTTCGCCTTCCACTACGAGGTGAACAGCATCTTCCGTGAATTCTGTGATGCCAAGAAGGTCAGACCCGGGGACATCTCCCGCTGGCAGGACATTCCGATGGTCTATAACGATATGTTCAAGACGCATCTGGTGGCCTCGTTCCCGCTCGAGAAATCTGTGATGGGGTGTCTCACGGGGGGAACCACCAGCCTCACCCAACGAGGGCGCATCTTCAGGGACGAGGAGGGAAAGAAACTTGTTTTCACAGCCAACCGGATCATGACAGGCTCGTATCTGTTCCCTGATTTTGAGGAGGGAAAGCGGTGCCGCATCCTGGTTCTGGCCCCCAGCCCGGAACTGGCGCCCTCGATGGGGATGGCCATCGGAATCGACCAGACCCGGCGTCATTTCGGCACCGAGGACAGCATGTTTCTCCTGGGAAGGACCGGAATTGACATCAAGAACCTGCTGAAGGCCTTGAGGGATGCGGAGGAAACCTGTACGCCTGTGGCCCTCATTGGAGCGACCTCGGCGTACGTCTATTTCTTCCAGGCCTGCAAGCGCAAGAAGATGAAGTTCCAACTCCCCCCGGGCAGCCGTATCTGCGACGGCGGCGGGTACCGGGGCCGGTTCGGGAAGGTGAGCCGCGAGGATTATTACGCCATGGTCGAGGAGCGCCTCGGCATACCCAATTCGCATTGTGTGAATGTTCTTGGAGAGGCGGAGACGGCTACGAACCTTTTTGATGATTCCCTCCGTAGGCAGGTGAAGGGGCTTCCTCCCCGTGAGCGAACAAGACCGGTGCCGCCCTGGTCCAGGGTTCTGGCGATGAGCGTGGATGACCTGAGTCCGCTTCCGGACGGCGAGGTTGGCCTGCTGGCCCACTGGGACCTTGCCAACGTTCCTACCGTGCTGGCCGTGATTACGGATAATCTGGGTTACACCACGGACAACGGTACTGCCTGCGAGATGGTCGGCCGGGCCAAGGTTGAAGGGGGGAAGGTTTCTCCGCTTCCGGACGAAAGGCCTGCTGGAGCCATGGGCGATTCAGCCATTTTCAGGATGCTGGAGACTTATGTGAATTTCTCCATAGACGTAAAGATGCTCAGCGCCCGGGACCCCAAGAAGGATGCCCCGAGTATACGGGAGGAAATCGAGGCAAGACCTGGTTCCGTGGCCTCCTGCCCGCAGGTGGTGGACGAGATTCTGGTATCCCAGGCTGACGAGGAATCGGCCCAGCAGCGGGACGAATCCCTGAAGGCCTTCAAGGACCAGACCGACCGGCCCATGGATTGGTTCGTGAAGGAGGCCAAGAAACAGAAGTTGAAGGACCACCCGGAAGGGCTCCGCTCTGAACAGAAGAAGACGGACACCAATAAGACAAAGAAGAAGTAGGGTTCCCCGCTTAGACCAAACAAACGGGCATTTACCGGAATGGCGCTGATATCAGAACCGGTCCGGGGTAGTTTCTTCGTACCGCCGGTTTCAGGGGTTATCCCAAGGTCTGCCTGGGAAACGCTGCCCTCAGCCAACCGGGCTTATCGCTCGCGGACCAATGGTCGTTCCATGATGATATAATCCTGCACCCTTCATCCTTCGCACGGATGAAGGCGTCCCAGGAAACATGAAGAAAATATTCACCATCTTTATCGGGTTTGTGCATGATTTTGCCGGTGGAATATGGCTTGCGACCCTTCTTGCCGTCTACTGGATAGAGCGAACCATGGAGGTGCACCGGGAACTGGGAAATGTCCTTCAGGGCCTGCAGCAGCAGTTCTTCTGGATTGGGGTGGTCAGTATCATTCTTATCTTCGGGGCGGGAGCCGGCCGAACCTTTACCTACGCCTATATCGGGGAGGTATACGGGCATGAGTCCGAGGCGACCCGTCGCCGCCTGCTTATGGTCAAGCACATCGTTCTTCTCAGCATCTTTGGCGCCGGGACCTGGTGGCAGTACACCATGGCGTTCCGGTAGGACAGCCGGCCTCATCAGCCTCACATTCCTTTTTTTGAACGGGACGTCCTTCGGACGGTGAAGAATGCGGCATGCCACTGGGCTGAGGGGACCAGCGACCAAGGTCCCTTGCCGGGAGGCCGAGGACATGACCATCGGTGCGGTTTCCCGAGGTGTTCCGCGGCTCCCGCATTTTATTACGTCGGAACTTTGTATCTTTAAGCCGCTTTGCAGCCCCGCCGATGAATAGAACGATAGGCTAGATGGTGGTCTCTGAAGGGCATTTTTGTTGACTATGGCATTTGAATTGCTTAATAATAAAAAACTTTTAAAATTCAAAGGATTGGTAGATTTTTTTCCATGGCAAACAAGTTAAGAAAAGTCCTTTTAATTACGCCTCCTTACCACTCAGGCGTGGTCGAATCGGCCGGTGTCTGGCTCAACGTGGCCTTTGTCTACATTGCGGGAAGCCTGAGGGCTGCGGGATATGACCCTGAGATCTACGATGCCATGAGCCATTGGCATACATACGAGGATATAGAAAAAAGAATTATTGCTTCGAAGCCCGACGTGGTTGCGACCACGGCGTTCACGGCCGAGATTGTGGATGCGCTGAAAGTCCTGAAGATGGCCAAGACCATCAACCGGAGTATTGTAACGGTCATCGGAAACGTGCATCCCACGTTCTGTTACGACGAGCTCCTTAAGGAGAACGGGGATACCCTGGATTTCGTGGTCCGGGGAGAGGGCGAAGAAACCCTGGTGGACCTTTTGAATGCCCTGAATGATGGCGGTGATCTCCAGAAGGTTCGCGGCAT
The DNA here is from genome assembly GCA_003235715.1 of Nitrospirota bacterium. Lineage (GTDB taxonomy): Bacteria > Nitrospirota > Thermodesulfovibrionia > SZUA-242 > SZUA-242 > SZUA-242. The sequence goes on along the minus strand of QJVM01000224.1, from coordinate 3,703 downwards.
TGCGTTCAACCGGGACGGGAAGCTGGCCGTCACACCGTCGCGTCCTAATATCTGTGATCTCGATAAACTTCCCATGGCCTGGGACCTTATCGACTGGGATATTTACACGTACAAGCCCATGAAGGATTCCGTTCTGGCCATTGTCAGCTCCTCACGGGGCTGCAACCAGGCATGCACCTTCTGTTCCCAGCAGCTTTTCTGGGAGAGAGGATGGCGGGGTCGGAGCCCTGAGAACTTTGTCGGCGAGCTGGAACATCTTCGCGACACGTACGGGGTCAATGTGGTCATGCTGTCGGACGAAACCCCGACCCTGGACCGGAAACGGTGGGAGAAGATACTGGACCTGCTTATCGAGCGCCGGGTGGGGACGAAACTGCTCATGGAAACCCGGGTGGACGACATTCTCCGGGACGAAGATATCATGTGGAAGTACCGCGATGCGCTGGTGGATCATATTTATGTGGGCGTGGAGGCCACGTCTCAGGAGACGCTGGACAAATTCAACAAGAACATCGAGGTGGAGCAGTCCAAAAAGGCGCTGAAGCTCATCAACGAGCACGACATCGTTTCCGAGACCTCCTTTGTTCTCGGCATGCCGGACGACACCGTGGAGTCCATGCGAAACACCGTCGAGCTGGCCAAGTTTTACAATCCCGACCTGGCGTTCTTCCTGGCCATCGCGCCATGGCCGTATTCCGAAATCTATCCAAGCCTCAAGGAGTATGTAGCCGTGACGGATTACAGCCGCTATAACCTTGTGGAACCGGTGATCAAGCCGAAAAACATGACGCTGGATCAGGTCTTTGACGAACTCGGACGCGCGTCGAGGGAGTTTTACATGTGGAAGATGCATAACCTCGACAGCATGTCAGAAAAGAAACGTGACTTCATGGTCAAGGTGGTGAATATCATTGCAAACGATTCCTATTTATCCAAGTGCATGAAGGGTTCCATGCCTGAGGATGTCAAGAACATGTTGAAAGAACTGAAGGCCCGGGGCGTTCACGTGTAAACGGCTCCGGCACATCTCCACGCTTTGCAAAGGGGGCTCTCGCCCCCATTTTTATGGCAAAATGCACCGGGGTCGGTCTGAATACGGCCTGCCGCTGAGGGAACCTGCAACGCCGGTTGGGCGAGACCTGTTTGTGGTATTGCGATGGTCGAAGTGTTGTGATGCGTCTGACAGACTTAATCAAATTAACGTGGTGACGAATAAGCCAAATGCGTCCGTACGGGCCTGAATCTGGGCGATTGCAACATGGGGTGTTATGGGGACTTTTTGCGCTGGCCTTTCTCCTGCGCGGATTTGGCCTCGCCAGCCAACCGCCGCTTGCAGATGAGGTGGCCACGGCTTCCATTGCGGAAAACTATCTGCATAACGGCTGGCTGGGCAGTGTCATGTGGTATCATCCCCCCCTCCGGAACTATATTGTCTTCCTCTCCGGTAAACTCTTCGGGGGCTATTCCGCCTGGGGACTCCGTTTCGGCAGCGTAGCTCTAGGTTCCCTCACGGTTCCGTTCGCGGGATACTTTGCCTGGAGCCTGTTCCGCTGCTGGCGAACGGCCTGGCTCTCCGGTCTTTTCCTGTGCATCGACCCGCTTCACATTTATGCATCCCGGGAAGCCTTCCAGTTCTCAACAGACCCGTTCTTTATCGTTGCCGGTATGTGGGCCGCGTATGTGGGGATCCGGAGGAATGCGCTTGGGATCAGCTGTCTGTCTGGCCTTCTCTTTGGCCTGGCCTCGGCATCCAAGTGGCACGGCCTCTTCCCGTGGTTCGTCTCCGCCATCGCCTACTGGACCGCCCCGTGGACGATCCCCGATTACCCAGGGGATAGACGTGCTCTCAGGCGGGGTCTGGATGTGCTGGCTGCCTTTGTAGCGATTCCGGTCACGGTATACGTCGCGACCCATATCCCGTGGATGCTCCGCGGCCATTCCCTCGCTGACTTTGCAGACCTGCAGGCATGGTTTGTCGAACACCAGTATGTCTATAAAGGCACCGAATATGACGAAACGGTATTGCCTCGGAGAGCATGGCTATGGTTCGTCTGGCCCGCGGCGTGGATGGAATTTGTATTTCACGAGGGGAAGGCCTATCTTGCGGTGGCGATGGGGAACCTCCTTGTGTGGTTCCTGACCCTTCCTGCCCTCGCAAGCACGGTGAGGCAATGGCTGCGGGAGAGGAATTTTGCCTCCGGCTTCCTGGTGGCGGTGTTTCTTTGCTCCTATCTGCCCCTCGTGCTGACCACCCGATCGATCTGGGTCATATCGGCCTCTTCGCTCATCCCGATGGCATTTATTCTTTCTGCAAATGCTATTTCTTTCTGGATAGACCGGGGTTTTGTTTCCAAGCGGGTCCTTGCCGGTTATCTTTGCGCTGTGCTCCTACTTTCAGCGTTGATGTATCCCATGGTAACGGGGCGCACCCTGGAGTTTGAGTACCTGAAACCGGTAGCAGAGAAGTATTCGCCCCATTAGCGGGCTGGAGCGATTGTTCAGCCTCATGGTTGGGAAATCGTATCTGGCGACGGAGCGATGGCACATCGACTCCATCCGGGATTCCCCAGGGATTTCTGAATGAAGGGTTAACCAAGAGGCTTCTTCCATAGGACCGGCGACAGGCCGTTAGAAACCTAAAGAGATGGGACGAGATTCGCAGTCCCTGTTAGAATTAAGTGATTCTTCCGGATATTGAAAGACGAAGCATGACTACGTGGCCCCCTAAGCCGTTAACCCTTGTTGGCACCGTTTGGGTTGTTTCGTTTCACGTCCTTGTGTTCCTACTCCTTTCATCGTGTTCAAACCCCGAAGAACCCCGAGAGCAGGAGCCACCGCCCCTTTTCGAGGTGCTGGACGCTGCCCGCGTTCATGAGGACGCGAGTGAGAACCTTGCAGAGTGGCTTGCTGCGGGATATCAATCCATGCCACTGGTCCATGTCTCCGGGCGGGACGCGCTCGCGCATATCCCCGACGACAGAATGGAACTACTTCGTAACATGGTGAAGAACGGAGATTTGCAGGCGCTTCGGGCGAAAACCGGGCGTGTAAGAGACAGCCTTTTGGATGACACAAATTACCTATTTGCCGCCGCACGGTTGGGTGTGGTCCGCGAAGTCTTCTGGGTGGTCCCGTTTCGTATCGTGGAACAGGCCGGAGGGGGGCAGCGCCTCAAGGCGTTTCTCCGGGCGTCGGGTACAGTATTCCCAGACAGTGAAATTGATGCCATGCGTATGTTTGGTGGATGCCTCGGTGGACATCTCAACGGGATACCCGTCCGAATCTGCAGCCCTTCAACGCTGCCCTCCACTCCGGAACCAATGATCCTGGATATGGGTGTGGGCTTTATTCCCACCTACGCCTATGAGAACAGCCTGAGCAAACTCCGGGGGCTGAAGATATTCTTTGACCATCTGTCGGGCCGTGGATTTCGCTTTGTCTCGCCCGGCATTTCCTACGGTTCGGTAACCCAGGGACTCAAACCGTTCGACCGGTATCTGGCGGGGGACATCGCCTCCATCCTCGGCGATCCTGCCATCCTGCTTCGGGAGTCTCCTTCCGACTTATGGCTTGCCCGGGACACGGCAGAGAACATGTTAAGTGGTGGAGGCTATGAGGAAGCACTGGAGCATCTGCAGGACGCGATGGAAGCGTTCCCGGACGACCCTGTGCTCAAGGTCCTGAAGGCGGTGGTTCTCGCGCA
>QJVM01000269.1 GCA_003235715.1 Nitrospirota bacterium | reverse complement strand
TCCCGGTTTCATGACGGTGGTCCCCTTCGGGATGTTCCGGACACGAAACAGCGGGGCAATTTGTTCGATTTCCTCATCGCTCAATTGCCCCAACAGGGTGGATACCTTACGTGCCTTTATGATGGTGGGTGAATCCGGTGTTTCCATCTGTATCTTCCAATCACTTCGCCGTGATGTCTCTCCACGAGACCCGGTGATTCAGCTTTTTAGCGCATCTTTCACCATCCGCTCTGCTGTCTCGACCATGGCTTTCTGTTCCCCGGGTGAACGGGTTTCGACGTAGAAGCGAACCTTCGGTTCTGTACCGGAAGGACGGATGAGGAGCCATGAGCCATCGTCCAGCACGAGTTTGGTACCATCCAGAGTAATCACCTCCGTAATCCTTCGTATGGCTCCGCCGATGTTTAGTTCCGCCCCGGTCGGGCAGGCTTCCCGGATTCTCGCGAGCTTCTGGACAAGGGGTGCCCCCGCAAGGGCACGGTCCACGGACACCCCGGCCCGTTCCGGGAAATAGGCCCCGAACTCATCCTCGAGTTCCGAGAGGTATTCGCCGAGATTCTTGCCCGTTGCCGCCATCATCTCAATGGCGACGAGCAGGCCGAAGAGGGCATCCTTCTCGAGGGTGTTGTTGTAGCCTGAGATTCCGTCGCTTTCCTCGTAGGACACAATGGCCCGTTCGGGGGCTGACGGCAGCATATACGGCCGAAAGTTCTTGAACCCGACCGCGGTTTCGCGGATGGGAATGCCCAGGGCGGTGGCGATGGCATTTCCAAAGTTCGACGTGGCTACTGATTTGACCAGGACTCCCCCGATGTTCTTGTACTGATTCAGATAGTGAAGGACCATGGCCCCGAAATGATTCATGGTGATATCCCGGTTTCCATCGGTCAGGCGTATCCGGTCGCCGTCCGGGTCCATGAGGGCTCCCAGCTTGAAGCGGGCTTTTGAGCGGGACAGGATGTCCTGCAGGCCCGCCATGTTCCGGGCCGACGGTTCGGGGGCAATTCCGCCAAAGAGCTGGTCGTCATCCGTGCGGAGGGAGACAACCTTTGGGGATTGACCCAGAAGCCTCTGCGGGCGTCCCCGCGTGGACCCGTGAATGTGGTCGACGGCTATGAGGCAGTCACTTTCCCGGACGAATTCCCGGATCCCGTCCAGATCGAGCGTCCCCCGGTTATTGAGAAAGTCTTCATAAAGGGCAATGGGGTCCACGGTTTCGAATTCCGGGTTGGTGTCCGGTATAGGCGGAGGATTGGCCATAAGGGCGTTGGCTTTCTCTTCGATCACCGAAGTGATCTCCGTGCCCGCAGGACCTCCATCGGCCGGGTTGAACTTGAATCCCGACCAGTTGGCAGGGTTATGAGACGGCGTAAGATTTATGGAACAGGACACCCCCAGGCGGTCCACAGCGGCGGAAAGTTCCGGAGTGCTGGCCTCGCCCGCATAATAGACCCGGATGTTCTCAGCGCTAAGGATGCTCATGGCCTCCCGGGCAAAAGCCGGCCCGAGGAACCGGTTGTCATGCCCGACGAGGACGCCCTTCCGCTGAATTTCCTCGAAACTTCCTGCCCCGACGCCCTTAAGAAGTTCCGGCCCCGCTGAACGGAGCATCTGGACAATGGCTGCCGTCACTACCCGGAGGTTCTGGAAGGTGAAATCGTTCCCGGTTTCTCCTCGCCATCCCGAGGTGCCAAAGGTGATGGGGGCGGGTGCGGGGTTTTCGCGGGCCAGTTGCTCGATCTTGCCAAGAAGCTCGCGCCCCTGAGCCATATCCTTTAGGATGAGCTTCCAGGTATCGGCGGCCTGCTGACGTTTATTTTCGGGCATTAATGGGAACTCCTTTCCCGGACAAAATTCGTTACGGTTATGGGCTCAGCCAAGGGCAATGTCCATGATCATCATAACGATGAATCCGAACATCACCCCGAAGGTCGCCTCCGTCTCGTAACCCTTGCGGTGCGACTCGGGAATTATCTCATCGCTTATGACGAAAAGCATGGCCCCTGCGGCAAACGCCAGGCCCCAAGGAAGAACAGGACGGGCGATGGATACAATGCCTGCCCCGATGGCCCCGCCCACAGGCTCCACAAGGCCTGTGGCCAAGGCGACTCCAAAGGCATAGGGGCGGGAATATCTTTCGGCAATCAGGGCAAGGGCCACCACGAGTCCCTCCGGCATGTTCTGGAGGCCAATACCAACAGCAAGGGTTATGCCGTTTGCAATGTCCCCTCCACCAAATCCTACCCCGACTGCCAGTCCCTCCGGAAAGTTATGGAGCGTGATCGCAATAACAAAGAGCCAGATACGGCGCAGGTTTCTGGCGTCGGCTCCCTCGGGACCCTTGATGAAATGCTCGTGAGGGGAATACTTGTCTGTGACCCACAGAAAAAGCCCCCCCAGGGCCATCCCGGCGGCGACGATGAAAGCCCCTGCGGTGCTCCCTCCGGCTGCCTCCACCGCCGGGACGATAAGCGAAAACGATGTTGCGGCCAGCATGACACCGGCCCCGAATCCCAGCATCACGTCCTGTGTTCTCTGAGAAATATTCTGGGTGATGAATACGGGAAGAGCCCCGACGCCGGTCGCGCATCCAGCGGCTAGGCTTGCCGCAAGACCCAGAAGGGGAATAGGCCAGGAAGAAAGGTCAAGATTCATAAGTCAGCACTGTTTGAAAAGACCAAAGGCGGGTTCGCTTGGGGAGATGCTAACGCATCGGACATTGGGAGTCAATTCACCGGGGCGAACGGGAGTTGGTGCACATTTTCACGCAAGCGTTCGTATTCTGAACGTCTGCGCGCCATCACTGCGGTTAGGTTTGCCCGTAATGAAGAAAGGACACTGCCGAGCTCTCTGTAGAATCGCTGGTTCAGTAATGCTTACGGACGACGCACAGCCGTGGTCCGGGCACCGTGTTGCGTGGTTGGCGGGCTTGCCGCAGGAAACGGCAATCTTATGTTTTGCAAGGGCCCCCTTGTGAATCGGCTCATGGAGGGTTCGCTATCAGGTTCTTCTATCAGTTTGGAATGAGTGAACCATAAAGACGTACGGTCAAACACCCGAATCTTCCAGGAACTCAGAACTTCGGTAGCCCATCAGCGCGGGTCGAAGTCTGGGCAATCCCAAGGGGCAGAGTGTCCATTGTTCGCTCTATATGGACCATGCCGCAAAATTTGGAATACGGCCGTTTGGGAGCTCTTATTCGACCAGAGACGGAGGGATGGGTGTGCTGTTTCCTTTGACAGGGTTAAGGCCTACGGATTCTTCAAGGAAGGAAAATATGCTCTAAATGACACGCAAGACCCTCTGAGGCGTTTGGCGACGAACAACCAGAAGGCTGAAAATAAAGGCCCATCTTGCATGCCTGATCTGGCAATGCAAAAAAGACACATACCATGTCAGCTGACTGACAAGATGTTTCTATTGTGACGCTATCAGGCCTCGTAGGCCCTTGAAAATATGAATTTTTTTTGAATTTGCGGGTTAAAGTTATTTCGTCCTGTGCCGATAGGTAACCAGGAGGAAAGGAGAGTACCATGAAAATGAACCCCATCGACGACAATCCATTTACCGGAAACAGCGAATTCTGCACCCGGCCAATTGGCGATAAGCGTTACCCTTCATTTCAGATGAGTTCGCAGACCGGACCTTGGGTGAGGATCTCCTCGGATTCATGCGAGGCGCAACGAATGCTGGGGGAGGTTCAGGACGTCCCAGACGTTCGCGAGCAGAAGGTTCGGGAACTGCGGGCTTTGATCAGTTCGGGCACCTATCGGGTATCCGGTGCACGCGTAGCCGAAAGCATGATCAAAGAAACCATGCTTGGAAGCATTCTCTAAGGAACCGGTAAGGGGAATCACCGTCTAAATGATTCATTCAGGAACCAGCACGAGTTTGAAGAGACCCTGCAGAGGGAGCAGAAGACCCTGGAGCTCTTCCGCTTCCTGCTGATGGAATCTGTTTCCGCTCAGCGGCGAGCTTCATGCGCTACGTCGTATCACCGATGATTGCCCGGAGCCTTATAGCTGTTCCCGAGCGGGCTGGGCAAGGCTGATGTCAGGGAAGAAGGGCGTACTTCTCCCCCCGTTCCGAACCTCTTTACCCAAACGCCTTGAAGGTTGGAGTTCATCGAACGCACGGTTCTCTCCAACCTTGAGAAGCGTTACACGGTGAAGACTTTCAACCAAACAGTGTGCTCAGAGGCGTACGAGTTCGGGAACCTAAAGTTCGAGTTTTGGCAAGCCGATAGGTATAAAGGGTCAAGGGCATCTGAGCACGGAAAATGCTAAGGGTAAGGCGCTCTTGGCATCTTGAACAAAAGCAAATTGCCACAGGTGCCGGAAGTGACCAGCTGACGGGCCATGAACAAGGGCAAGGACATCAAATAATTCATAACAATCGAGGGAAGATCGCCCAATGGAAAAGAACGACTTCAGGATCCTTGTAGTTGACGATGACGAAAGCGTGCGCGACGTCGTCAAGGATATGCTGACTCGAGAGGGCTACGTGGTCGAGACCGCTACCGACGGACGCGACGCCCAGGCAAGAATCCTAGGAGGAGCCTATCATCTCATTATCACGGACCTCATGATGCCGGGAGCCGATGGCCTGGAGGTCTTAAAGAGCGCCCTGTCTCTCGATCCCGATACCTCGGTCATTATTATCACAGCCTATGCGACGCTTCAAAGCGCGCTGGAGGCAGTACGTGAGGGAGCCTACGATTATGTGACCAAACCGTTCCGTCTGGAGGAAATGCTGGTGACGGTAGGCAATGCCTTCAAGAGAACCAAGCTCATCCAGCAAAACCACTTTCTGATGGGCAAACTCAAAGAGGTGAACATTCGGCAGTACGACCCCGTGAAAAGGCTTGAGCGACTTTCCAAGTTAAAAGAACAGGGCTTTGTCAACGAAGATGAGTTCTTTGCCCTGAAGGAAAGAGTTATAGACTCGCTTGACGAAGCCACCGAAGGTTCTCATCCTCGATGAGGACCCTTCGATTCGCGATTTCCTAGGCGAAACGGTTTACCTTCCACAACCTGTGGCGGGGATGGATCGAGCCCCTGTCAGGCCAGGGGAGACGGCCGGGCCGCGAAACTGACGCGATTTATGCCGAACCTGCGATGCCCCGCGTCTTGCGTGCAGGATCAGCTCCGGACCTCAAACAATCCATCCTGAAACGCCCAATCCTCATGTCCGTGGGCGATTATGATGCGTTCACAAGCGACGGCTTTACCCGCACGGCTGCGTCCACGACGAGCGTCGGGGAAACTGAGGCTTCCGGTCGGTCATCCGTTCGACCCCGAAATTGTTGAGCCATCCCTGAACCCTGGGACAATGTACAACGAACCCGGGAAGTGAACCTGTCTCGGCGCTCCCTTTTGAATAGCTCCAGAACCCGGGTAGGCGGAACCTGGCAGACGGCTGTTGTAGCCGGGGGACTGGGCTCCCGGGCTGAGACAGTTATAATGACAGGAGCATGAAACAGGGCGATACAATGCCTGATGACATAAATAGAACGCACATGAAGGTGAAAGAGGGAAGTTCAGCGACCTATCGTCTGTTGGAATTCGCTCGGCTGGTTGCAAATCTCAGCTCTGGGTTGGACGACGAAGATGTACTGGCCCGAACTCTGGAAGAGGGGTTGCGTTTCTTCGCGGGGAAATTGGCATGGGTCGCCACGGCCAGAGACCACCTGCTGACCTTTTCTTCTGTAACGGGACAGGCAGAACAACTTGTGACGAGCAGTATCCCTTCCTCAAAGACAAATCGGCGTAAGCTTGGATTTGATGGCCCGGTTCGCTGGGCCACGGCAGAAGAAGCGGCGTCCTATCTTGGAAGCGCGATGAGAGGGGCCACCACGGTTATGGCCGTCCCTATCCGCATTGCAGACCGGACGGCGGCTACGCTCTGCCTGGCTGGCCATCGAGAAGAAGAGCCGTACTCTGACGATGACCTGGCGCTTTGGTCGGAAATCGGACGCGTTGCCGAGACGTCTTTTCGAAATTTCCAGATATTCGTCTCAGTAAAAAAGGGCCAGAAACAATGGCAAGAAATCTTCGATTGCATCACGGATGCCATAATCGTTCAAGATTTAGAGTCGACGATTTTGCGTGCCAATAGAGGCGCAAGCCGACTGGCGGGTCTCGACCTCCGGCAGATGCCGGGGAAGCGTGCGGAAGACCTTTTCCCGGTGCCGGATACCGTGAAAGACGACCCTTTCCGTCGGGTGATCGAGAGTGGGGAAGCCAGCTTTTTCGAGGTAATGCAGGGCGGTCGGCCATACCTGGTTAGCGCCTTTGCCATCGGGTTGGAAGGGGGTAGCGGTCAACGCGCGTGCGTCCAGATTCGTAAGGAGATCAGTGAACTGAAACGACTCCAGAACCAGCTTTATGATACGGAAAAACTTCTCGCTGTAGGCCGGTTGGTGGGCGGTGTCGCCCACGAAATTAATAACCCCCTGACCGGAGTCATCGGTTATTCGGAACTGCTCCTCAGGAAGAAGAAAGCCGATGAGCCCGGGTCCCGTGAGCTGAAGAAGATCCTTGATAGTGCCCTGCGCTGCAAATCGATAGTGGAGAATCTATTGGCTTTTTCAAGGCAGAAACCGCAGGAGCGACAGTGGGTCAATATCAATGAGGTTCTTGAGAATACCCTCCAGCTCCGCTCGTACTGGTTGCGTCATGGTAACGTCGACGTGGTCCGTCATTTCGGTGAATTGCCGCTTGTTATGGGGGACCCTCAGTTGATTCAGCAGGCTTTCATGAACCTCATGGAAAACGCAGAGGAGTCCATTGACCGAAGCCGCGGGAATGAGGGCGGTGTCATAACCATAGAAACTTTTCATGCGGACCCTCGCGTTCTGATCAGCATCACGGACAACGGAGAGGGTGTTCCGCGCGACAGGCTTTCCAAGGTATTTGAGCCTTTCTTTACCACGAAGGAGGTAGGGAAAGGGGCCGGACTGGGTCTTTCCAGCGCCTATGGCATCATCCACGACCACAAGGGCAGCATCAGGGTGCAGAGTCGTGAAGGCGAGGGGGCGACGTTCATTGTGGAACTCATGACCGGTTGAGTTTCTCTTGCGTCAACTCCCTGTAAAAGAACGAAATCCCAAGGTAGCGGGCCTATCCCCTCTCAAACGGGACGGGTTCTTGTCTGTGCCCGCGCGCGGAGCGGTATAATCCATTCAAGCTTTTCATGTCGCGGCAAAAGGCGGACGCAGAGGGCTGGGCGTATCCGCTGGAGACATGACGCCCATGAGCATGTTCGAAGAAACTCCTAGCAAGTCGCCCTTCCGTTCCGGTTATGTGGCCATCATCGGACAGCCGAACGTTGGTAAGTCAACCCTGCTCAATACGCTGCTCGGACAGAAGATCGCGATCACAACACGAAAGCCACAGACTACGCGGAATCGCATCCTCGGTGTATACACATCATCTTCGGCCCAGGTCGTATTTCTCGATACCCCAGGCATCCATTCTCCCCGAGACAGGCTGGGCCAATATATGGTGGAGACTGCCCTGAAAACCCTCGAGGAGGTGGACCAGGTTCTTCTCGTCGTGGAACCCAAACTGCCGGACCAAGCCGAGGAGGGGATCATCGAACGCCTTGCCCGTTGCACAATCCCGTGCATTCTAGTTGTCAATAAGACAGACCGGTTGCCCCGGGATAAACTTCTACCGTTGCTGGAAGCCTATATGGGGATGAAGATCTTCCGTGAAGTTGTTCCGGTCTCCGCCCTGAAAGGGACCAACGTGGACCGGTTGGTTGAGATCCTGGTAGAAAATATGCCGGAGGGTCCCATGTATTATCCGGAAGATGTGGTAACGGACCGGATGGAAAGATTCATGGCCTCGGAACTGATTCGCGAGGCTGTGATGGAGCAGACCGGGGATGAGTTGCCCTATTCGATAGCCGTGGACGTCGAAGAATTCTCAGAGCGGGAGAGCGGCGCCGTCTATATTCGGGGCATTATATACGTGGAGCGGGAAAGCCAGAAAGGAATTATAATAGGGAAAGGTGGACGGGCACTTAAGCGTATAGGAACAAAGGCCCGACTCCAGATCGGCAGGATGCTTGCGGCCACCGTCTATCTCGACCTTCGCGTGAAGCGTAGGGAGGGCTGGAGGCAGGATGACGACAGCCTTCGGGGTTTTGGGTATACCTGATACGGGAACCATTGGCGGGATGGCCAGAGATTCTGTGCCGGGACAGGCCCGGAATAAAGATGCAGTGTTGATCCAGATGCGAATAGAGGGGCTTCTTTTTGATCCCCGCAGCGGCATGTACATTCTTCTTCTTCGGGACACTCGTCCCGACAGTAACGATACTCTTCCCATCTGGATCGGAAAACCGGAGGCCGACTCGATTGCCCTGGCCCTCGGAAAGGTGGCAACTCCTCGCCCCCTTACACACGATCTTCTGGCCAATACCCTGAGCAGCCTACAGGCCAAAGTGGTCCGCATAATTGTCACAGATCTGAGGGACAACACGTATTTTGCCAACATCGAAATATTGGTAAACAACGAAACCGTTTTCGTGGATTCGCGCCCGTCGGATGCCGTGGCACTCGCGGCGCGAACCGGGGCCCCAATATTCGTAAGCGAAAGTGTTATCGAGCGGCAGGACAATGATGAACTGGAAAGCTGGCTCAGGAACCTGAAACCCGAAGATTTCGGAACCATGATGTGATGTCCAGCGGCCTGCCCGTATTGCCAGGGGCATGAGGGGGCCAGGCTTAGGGCCGGAGGCATTTCCCCTTTGTAGTTAGGGCCCATTTCAGGGGGTACCAATGCGCTCTTTCTGGGGATGCTCCCAAGGCGCGGGCCCCGCGGGGGAGAACGTCAGAAAGCTGGCCGGGGGAGCAAGACACCTCCAATGAATGGTTCTGCAGAATCTTCGAGTGTCATGGGGGACGCGCATAACATATTGGGAGATGTTTTGCAGAGACGGCCGATTGGAATCTTCTGGACGCGCCGGTGTCGTCCCTTACACCCAGCATGGCCTTTAAGAAAACCCTCACCTATTGAGCCTCACTCGTACCGCCCATGCTAATCCGAACCGAGGGAATTGTTCTTCGTAGCACTCCGTACGGAGAGGCAGACCTGATTGTCTCTTTTATTACGAGGGACGAGGGTCTCGTCCAGGGGTTTGCAAAGAGTCCACGAAAGGTCCGGAGCCGCTTTGGAGCGGCTCTGGAACCGCTCACGTGCGTAAGACTTGGCCTTATGGGTAAGGAGAGCAGTTCCCTTCTGAGGGTCACGCAGGCCGATATTATCGAGTCATTTCACAGGCTTCGGGATGACCTCCCGACTCTGGTCTCCCTTGGACCGCTAGTGGATCTGGTCCGGACCCTCCTCCACGAGAGGGAGCCGCACCCGAGAAAATATGAGCTGCTCGTTGCAGGTTTCCGTGCCATGGAGCAGAATATCCCCTCCCGGCCCGTTATCCTGATGTGTCTCATCATCAAATTCCTCTGGATGTGCGGATACGGCCCCCGGGTTTCAGCGTGCGGCCGCTGCGGGGCCGCTTTCTCGGGGGACTTCGCTTACTTCTTTCCGGAGTACGGGAGCGTACTCTGTCAGTCCTGCCGCATCACGGGTGCCGGCCGCGCCTTGAGGATCGGGCAGGAAACGGTGCGATTCTTCGGTGAAGCGCGGTCCCGCACATTTACTGAACTGCTCGGGTACCTCCCGGCCGAAGAGGTTCTTCGCGAGGCACGAAAACTGATAGACGGGCACGGCGCCCACATGTGCGGCGGCCGCTGCCGGCCGGGCCTCGAGATTCCGGCCGTGGCGGCTTCACCGTCGGAACCCTGGAATTAGGGGCCCCGGCATGAGGGCTGTTTGGGCGCTATATTGTGAGAGCCGCCGGGGCGGCTCTAAGGGAACTCCGCCTGCCCGTTCCTGAGGTATATTCTTTTCCACCTTCGATCCTGCGCTCGTCCATCCGGGTCTTTAACGGCCAGCCGTCCTGCTACGGGGGCGTGGTGGATAAAAGTAAATGTTTGAAGTGGCAAACAGGGTTTTGATACAATTTCACGCTTTTCCCGGCGTCCGCCGACCAATCCGATGTCGATTTTCTAACGGGGTGGAGCACCTTGCTGTTTCAAGAACTGATTTTAAAACTCCAGGCCTTCTGGGCCGAGAGGGGCTGCGTCATTCATCAGGGTTACGACGTTGAGGTAGGCGCCGGTACCTTCAATCCAGCAACTTTCTTTCGCGTCCTTGGGCCGGAGCCTTGGAAGACGGCTTATGTGGAGCCTTCCCGGAGGCCCACCGACGGGCGCTACGGGGAGAACCCCAACAGGCTTCAGCACTATTACCAATTTCAGGTCATCGTCAAGCCGTCACCACCGGATTCCCAGGGCGTGTACCTCGAAAGCCTCAAGTACATTGGTATTGACGCCGGCAGGCATGATATCCGTTTTGTGGAGGACGATTGGGAATCCCCCACGCTGGGGGCCTGGGGGCTCGGCTGGGAAGTCTGGCTGAACGGCATGGAGATTACTCAATTCACGTACTTTCAGCAGGTTGGAGGCATCGATCTGCACCCGGTTTCCCTTGAAATTACGTATGGCCTCGAGCGTATCGCCATGTATCTCCAGGGGGTCAACAGCGTATACGATCTTAAATGGACTGAAAATGTGACTTACGGCCAGGTGCATCACCCGGGCGAGGTTCAGTTCTCCAAATACAACTTTGAAGAGGCTGACGTGGCGACGCAGTTCAGCCTGTTTGACATGTATGAGAAGGAAGCGAGACGACTTTATGAAAAGGGACTCGTGCTTCCGGCTTATGATGCGGTTCTCAAGTGCTCTCATTCCTTTAACATGCTGGATGCCCGGGGTGCTCTAAGTGTTACGGAACGAACCGGGTATATAGCCCGTGTTCGGCATCTTGCCAAGCTCTGCGCCGAGGGGTATGTGGCGATGAGGGAGGAGATGGGCTTTCCGCTTCTGAAGGGAGAACAGGCGTGAGCCCTTCGGATTTTCTCCTTGAAATCGGGACAGAGGAAATCCCGGCGCGTTTTATCCCAGGGGCCCTGTCCCAGCTTGCAGAGACGGCAACCAGACTCCTTCAGGAGCAGGCCATTGGCCACGGCAGGGTTCAGACCTTCGGGACTCCGCGCCGCCTCACCCTTCAGATTTCAGAAATGGCTGCCCGGCAGGAGGACCGAACACGACAAATCATGGGTCCGTCGGTACGGGCGGCCTACGGAGCAGACGGAAAGCCCACGCGTGCGGCGGAGGGTTTTGCACGGGGACAGGGGGTGCCGCTGGAATCCCTTCAGGTCGTTCCTACGGAACGGGGTGATTACATCGCGGCGGTCCTGCACGAAAAGGGACGCGATACTCTGGAAGTCATGCCCCAGGTCGCCCCACAGATCATCCGCACCCTTTCTTTTCCAAAATCCATGAGATGGGGTTCCGGTAGCTTTAGATTTGCCCGGCCGATTCACTGGGTGCTGGCGCTTTTCGGAGCGGCCCCGGTGCGGTTTGAACTGGACGGCCTTCGAAGCAGTAACCTCACGCGGGGCCACCGGTTCCTGTCGCCCGAGGACGTGACCGTTCCTGAACCGGCAGCCTACCTGGCCGTGCTTCGGGAAAGGTTTGTGGTTGCGGACCCGGAGGAGCGGAAGGAGATCATTCGGGCGGAGATTCGACGCATGGGACAAGAAGCCGGGGGACGCGTGGTGGAGGACGAGGAACTCCTCGAGACCGTCACCAACCTGGTGGAGTTTCCCGTCCCCATGCTGGGACGATTTGAAGATAAATATCTGGAGCTTCCCCGGGAACTGCTGGTGACCGTGATGAAGGGGCACCAGAAGTATTTTGCCGTGGAAGACGAGAAGGGCCCTCTTCTGCCGTATTTCATAACAGTGAGCAACTCGGCCGCCTCCAACCGGGGAAACGTAGTGGCCGGAAACGAAAGAGTTCTCAGGGCCCGCCTTGAGGATGCACGATTCTATTTTGAAGATGATCGGGCAACACCACTCGAATCGAGGGTGAAAGACCTGAAGGCGGTGACTTACCAGATAAAACTCGGTTCCGTCCACGACAAGATTGAACGGGTCACGGCCATAGCCCGGAAGCTTCACGATCGGCTTGGCTTCAACCAGTGGAACGAACTGCTTCAGGTCTGTAGTCTGGCCAAGGCTGACCTCACCACCGGCGTCGTATATGAGTTTCCCGAACTCCAGGGGTACATGGGCATGGTGTATGCGCGCCAGCAAGGCCTGAAGGATGAGGTGGCCCACGCTATTTACGAGCACTATATGCCACGGTTTTCGGGCGACAAGATTCCGGACACGGACCTTGGGGCCGTGGCCTCTCTCGCGGACAAGATCGACAGTGTGGTGGCCTTCTTCTCCGTGGGCCTCGTGCCCACGGGTTCAGAGGATCCCTTTGCCCTCCGCCGCCAGGCCCTGGGGGTGCTGGCGATTCTGGATGGCAGGGGATACGGGGTGTCCCCCGCCGAGCTGGTGGACATGGCTCTCGCCGCCTTACCCTCGGAACGGGCCACGGGCAGGGAAACCCGCGACAAGGTGCTGGACTTTGTCTCACAACGGCTCTATGTACTTCTTGCGGGCGAAGGACACCGACAGGACGATGTGTTGGCCGTGCTCGCCACACCGTATACCAGCCTGCGCGATGTCAGGGCCCGCCTCGCTGCCCTTTCGGGCCTCCGCTCGGGAAGGACGTTTTCGGACCTGGTTATGGGGGCCAAAAGGGTTTATAACATCCTTGGGAAAAACCGGGGGGCGGAATCGGTCCAGGAAGGCCTGCTCCAAGAGGCGGCCGAACAAAAGCTCTTCAGGACTGTCCAGGGACTCTCTGGCCTGGACGGTAGCCAGGCCAGCCGTCTGAGCGACCTGGTGGATCCCATCAATGGTTTCTTTGACCAGGTTCTGGTCATGGACAAGGATGAAAGCCTGAAAAACAACCGGTTGGCGCTTCTTGCCATGGTTCGGGAACTCTTCGGTCGGGTTGCGGACTTTTCAAAGATTACTGAGTAACCGGCTGCGTGCCGGCCTGTTCATAGAGATGGCGCCGTCTGGTCTTGGGCTCAGGTTTTCCCACCGGAGGATAAGCCGAATAGTATTGGGCTATCGGCTCATTTCCGGGGGTGTATCCGAACCGCTCAAGTCTCATTAACCGGTATTCACATAGGTCTTTAAAGGGCTGAATATTATTTTCAAGGAGGATCGTATGGCACAGAAATGGGTTTATTTCTTTGGTGACGGAAAGGCAGACGGAAAGTCCGAAATGAAGAATCTTCTCGGGGGCAAGGGGGCCAACCTTGCCGAGATGGTGAATCTCGGCATTCCCGTTCCTCCCGGGTTTACCATCACGACAGACATGTGCACCGTGTACTACAAGAACAACAGAAAGTATCCCGCGGAACTGAAACAGCAGGTGAGTACGGCCCTGGCCCGGGTCGAGAAGATCATTGGCCGGAAGTTCGGAGACCCTTCCAATCCGCTGCTTTTTTCGGTCCGTTCGGGGGCCAGAAAGTCCATGCCCGGGATGATGGAGACGGTGCTGAACGTGGGACTTACCACAAAGACGATCCCCGGGCTCATTGCCAGGACCGGGAACGAGCGGTTTGTCTACGACGCATACCGTCGCCTTCTTATGATGTATTCAGACGTCGTGATGGAAAAGGCCGCGGGGATTGAACCGGCCCATGGCGAAGGCATCCGGGAGAAACTCGAGCATGCCATGGATTGGGTGAAGAGGGAAAAGGGCTACAAGAGTGATACGGACCTCAAGGTGGACGATCTGAAGATGCTCTGCGAGGAGTTCAAGACGATCATCAAGGGGACTCTCGGGACTGAATTCCCCGATGACCACCACGCCCAGCTCTGGGGCGGCATCGGCGCTGTCTTCCAGTCGTGGATGGGAAAACGGGCCATCTCCTACCGGAAGATCGAAAAGATTCCCGATGACTGGGGAACCGCTGTGAACGTGCAGACGATGGTGTTCGGCAACACGGGCGACAATTCAGCTACGGGTGTCGCGTTCACCCGGAACCCCGCCACGGGCGAGAATGCCTTCTTTGGAGAATGGCTTCCTAATGCCCAGGGAGAGGACGTGGTGGCCGGCATACGGACGCCGAACCCGGTGAACAAGGCTCAGAAGACCGAGGATACGGCCCATCTCCCGACCCTCGAGGAAGGGATGCCGGAACTGTACAAACAGCTTTACGGGATCCAGAAGCGACTTGAGAAACATTACACGGATATGCAGGACATCGAGTTCACCATCGAGGACGGACGTCTCTGGATGCTCCAGACCAGGGTGGGCAAGCGGAACGGACAGGCGGCCATCCGCATGGCCGTGGAGATGGCCAGGGAAAAGCTGATCACCCGACAGACGGCGCTCCTCCGGGTGGCCCCGGACCAGATCGACGAACTTCTTCATCCCAGTGTGGACCCGGAAGACGAGAAGAAGGCGGGTCAGCTGGCCAAGGGGCTGCCCGCCGGACCGGGTGGTGGGATCGGCCAGGTGGTCTTCACGGCGGACGATGCCGAGGCCTGGGCGAAGCGGGGCGAGAAGGTCATCCTGGTCCGGAACGAGACATCCCCCGAGGATGTTCACGGGATGCATGCGGCCCAGGCGATTCTCACCGCCAAGGGCGGCATGACCAGCCACGCGGCCCTGGTGGCCCGGGGCTGGGGCAAGTGCTGCATTGTAGGATGTTCGGACCTGAATATCGACGCGCGCAACAAGGTCGCCGAGGTGAACGGAAAGACCCTGAAGGAGGGCGACTGGATAACGCTGAACGGAACCAAGGGTCGGGTCTATGAGGGCCAGCTCAATCTTCTGCCGGCCGACCCGGATCACAATCCGTGGTACAAGGAATTGATGAAGTGGGCGGACGTATTCAGGACACTGAAGGTCAGAACGAACGCCGATACGCCCAACGATGCCACCACAGCCCGGAACTTCGGGGCCGAGGGCATAGGACTTTGCCGGACCGAGCACATGTTCTTCGAAGCCGACCGTATCAAGGCGGTTCGCGAGATGATCCTTTCGGACACGCTGGAGGGCAGACAGCATGCCCTGTCGAAGCTGCTTCCCATGCAGAAGGGCGATTTCATGGGAATCTTCAGGGCCATGAATGGTCTGCCGGTCACGATCCGGCTTCTGGATCCGCCGCTGCATGAGTTTTTGCCGCATACCGAGGCGGAACTCAGGGAACTCGCCGATTCCATGGGTGTGGCTTTTGAGAGGCTAAATGCAAAGAACCAGTCCCTCCACGAGTTCAATCCGATGCTGGGCCACCGCGGTTGCCGCCTCGGCGTGACCTTCCCGGAAATCTACGCGATGCAGGTGCGGGCCATTATGGAAGCGGTCTGCGAACTCGCGGCCCAGAACGTGAAAGTGCTTCCGGAAATCATGATCCCCCTGGTGGGACATGTGAATGAGCTCGTCAAGATGCGTGAAGTGGCCGTGGCGACGGCGGAAGACGTCAAGAAGCAATACCATTCCAAGGTGAAGTACATGGTAGGGACCATGATTGAACTCCCCCGCGCTTGCGTCACGTCCGACGAAATTGCCCAGGTGGCGGATTTCTATTCCTTCGGAACGAACGACCTGACCCAGACCGTGTACGGTCTGTCCAGAGACGACTCGGGTCGGTTTCTGCCCTTCTACGTGGAACATGGAGTTCTCAAGGAAGACCCGTTCATAAGCATTGACCAGAGGGGAGTTGGGAGCCTCATGAAGCTCGCCGTTCAAAAGGGACGTAAGGTCAAGAGCGACTTGAAACTTGGAATTTGCGGTGAACACGGCGGGGAACCAAAGTCTGTGGAGTTCTGCCACCAGATTGGTCTCAATTATGTGAGCTGTTCTCCCTTCCGCGTCCCCATTGCCAGGTTTGCGGCGGCGCAGGCCAAGCTAAAGGAAGAAGCGGCGCGTAAACCTGCGGCCAAGAAGACGTCCGTCAAGAAAACAGCTCTGAAGAAAACGGTTGTGAAGAAGGCGGTCAAGAAGTCGGCAGTCAAGAAAACGGATGTAAAGAAGGTGGCCAAGAAGTCGGCAGTCAAGAAGGCCGCAAAAAAGGTTGCCAAGAAAGTAACCAAGAAGGCCGTCAAAAAGGCCGCGAAAAAGACGGTAAAGAAATCGAGAAAGAAGTAGGATCGGCGCGTAAGACATAAGCGATTCGGGGCGGCCTTGAGGCCGCCCCTTCTTTTTGAGACGGTCCTTGAATGCCGAGGTTTTCTCTTTGCGAGTCGGCTTGTCGGGGGCCGGCGGATTGCGTAAGATGGGAAGAGCGCGAACGGGGGTGGATCCCGTACCCCACGGAGGATATATGAACGATGCATACGCGAAGATATTGGCGGGGGTCATGGCGGCAACGCTGCTGCTGGCGGCTGTGGAACGGTCGGCCTGGGCTCAGGACGGTCCCGGAAAGGAGGCCCACCTCAAAAATGTGACCCAGCTGACGTTCGACGGAGACAACGGCGAGGCGTATTTCAGTTTTGATGGAAAGAAGCTGATCTTCCAGTCAAGCCGGGGGAACCAGGCCTGTGACAAAATCTGGACCATGCTCACCGATGGCTCGGACAAGAGGCAGGTCAGCCCTGAACGCGGGGCCCACACGTGCTCGTTCTTCTTCCCAGGGGGCGAGCGCATTGTTTACTCGTCCACCCGTCATCTCGAGGGAGATTGTCCTCCGCGGCCTGCTCCGCCCCAGGGTCAATCCTACGTGTGGCCGCTGTTCCCCTATGATATTTATGTGGCCTCGGCGGATGGGTCCAACCCGGTCCGGATTACGGATAATCCCAAGTATGATGCAGAACCCGTGGTATCGGCAGACGGAAAAAGGATTGTCTTCGGTTCCCAGAGAGAGGGAGACTTTGATATCTATGTCATGAATGCGGATGGAAGCAACGTGACCCGGCTCACCGAGCGTGTTGGTTACGACGGGGGTCCCTGGTTCTCGCCGGACGGAACCAAGGTTGTCTGGCGGGCCTGGTATCCCGAGACCGCGGAGGATAAGAGGCAGTGGGTGGCCTGTATGGCGGGGGACTACATCATCCCTTTTCCATTGGATATCTGGGTGATGGATTCTGATGGGTCGAACAAGAGACGTCTTACCAGCAACGGAGCAACCAACTGGGCTCCTTCATGGCACCCGGACGGACGGAGGATCATCTTTTCGAGTAACATGGACGACTGGCGGGAGGACCTGAAGAAGTTCGGGCATAATTTTGAGCTTTATCTGATAAGTATTGATGGCACGGGACTGGAACGGCTTACTTATAATGACGTATTCGACAGTTTCCCCATGTTTTCACCGGATGGTCGGAAAATGGTCTTTGGCTCGAACCGAAACCCTGAGAAACCGCGGGCCACGGATATCTACATTGCCGACTGGGTTGAGTAATCCCGTGCGGGGCTACGCGACCCGGCGAGAGGGGCACCGCGGTATTGGGGGCGGGATATGCCAATCCCCAAGAATCCGGACGAGGTGGTCCCCATGCGCGGTGTGATCGGTTGTTTCCCGGTAAGGATGCCCGGCTCGGGGGGCTTCCGATTTTATGTTCTGACCTTTACTTTTCTCCTGGGGACCGCGCTTCCCCTTTTTGCTGACATGCCGGTGGTGCACCACGAGATAAAGGTATCCGTCTATCCGGACAAAGGAACCTTTGAGGCCACGGATACCCTTCGTCTCCCCCCCGACTTTCCCCGTACCCTGGATTTTTTCCTCCACGCCGGACTGGACCCGCGCATGGAAGAAGGGGGGACGAATCTCAGGAAGGCTTCGGGTCTTGCGGACTTGCCGGACCACGTGGAGAGGTATTCCGTGAAGCGTATCCCCGGCTCGGAGAAATTGCGGTTTCGTTACGGTGGAAGTCTTGTTCATCCGTTTGAAAGTGTGGGGCCTGAAACAGCACGTGGGATGCAACAGACGGCAGGAACCATCTCGACCGAGGGCGTGTACCTGACCGGCGCTTCCTACTGGTATCCCCACATCGCCGGGCTGTTGGTGACCGCTTCCATTCATGTAAGGCTTCCGGAGGGGTGGATTTCCGTAAGCCAGGGCCCTTCGCCCGAGCAGTTCCGGCGGGAACAGAGCTGGGAGATCAGGGCGCCCCAGGACGAGCTGTTTCTTATGGCCTACCGTTTTCGGGTATACCGCAAACAGGCCGGCCGGATCCGCGCCGAAGTCTATCTTCGGGAGTCCGATGATTCTTTGGCGAACCGGTATCTTGAGGCCACCGCAGGCTATCTTGGGATGTACGAGAAGCTGATTGGCCCCTATCCGTATTCAAAATTCGCCCTGGTCGAGAATTTCTGGGAAACAGGGTATGGGATGCCCTCTTTCACGCTTCTTGGACCCAAGGTCATTCGGATGCCTTTTATCCTCTACTCTTCGTACCCTCATGAAATCCTGCACAACTGGTGGGGAAACGGAGTTTACCCTGACTGGCAAAGCGGGAACTGGTCCGAAGGTCTGACCGCCTATCTCGCCGACCACCTGATCAAGGAGCAACAGGGACAGTCCGTGGATTATCGTCAGGCCACGCTTCAGAAATATGCCGACTATGTGACTTCAGGCCGGGACTTCCCCCTGACGGGCTTCACCTCCAGGCATAGCTCGTCATCCGAGGCTATCGGCTACGGAAAGTCCCTGATGTTCTTTCATATGCTTCGGCGGGAACTCGGGGACGCGGTCTTTGTGAAGGGGCTTCAGTGCTTTTACAGGGATTTTCGGTTCAAGTCCGCATCGTATGACGACCTGCGGTCGAGTTTCGAGTCAGAATCCGGGAGAAAACTCAGGGGCTTTTTTGACCAGTGGACCACCCGGAGCGGGGCCCCCTACCTGAAAACGGCTGAAGCCCAGGTGACCCAGGAGAAGGGTGGCTACCGCCTTCACGCTCTGGTGAGTCAGGCACAAGAGGGCCGGCCTTACCTCTTCACGGTGCCGGTCTGGATCACCCTGGAGGGAGAGCCGGACGCTCGCGAACACCCCGTAACGTTTAGCGGCCGGGAGGCCGTGCTCGATGTCCTGCTGGAGAATCGTCCCTTGCGCGTGGACATCGACCCGGATTATGACGTGTTCCGGCGGCTCGACCACAACGAGATTCCCCCGGCCATATCGCAAGTGCTCGGGGCCCATAAGATGACGGTGATTCTTCCGGATGGCGAGTCGTCTGAAATGCTTTCTGCCTATAAGGTTATTGCTGAAGGGTTGAGCCATTCGGGACCCGATGAGGTCGAGGTCCTGCCCGAAGGCCGCATAAAGCAGATGCCTCATGAGGGCTCTGTGGTCGTCCTGGGCTATCGAAACCGCTGGATGGAGGCGTTCGAGGCGTCCTTATCCGGATATCCCTTTTCACGGAGTGCGAAGGCGGTCCAGGTCGAGCGGACGCAGACCGCAATAAAGGGTCACGCGTTTGTGCTGGCCTCGCGGATGGCCGGCAGGCAAGGGCAGGGTCTTCTCTGGATTGCCCTGGACGACCCTGACGCCGCGCCGGGTCTGGCGCGCAAGCTCCCGCATTATCACAAATACAGTTATCTCGGTTTTGAGGGGACCGAGCCGGAGAACATCCTCAAGGGGCGCTGGCCGGTGCTTCGTTCGCCCATGACCCTGCTGCTCACAACAACGAATGACCGGACGGAGGGGGTTGTTCCTGCCCGGCGCCCTCCACAGAGGCCTCTCGTGGAAAAACCTTCAGAATTTTCCGAAGACCGAATGCTGGAAACGATCCGCTATTTGACGTCGGCCGGTCTCGGGGGCAGGGGGTACGAGGGAGACGCACTGGGGAGTACCTCCGAGTATATCCGTGACCGCTTTGCGGCGGCGGGCCTCGAACCGGCCGGCTTGCACGGTTATTACCAGGAGTGGCCCTCGGAGCTTGAGCCCCGGGGAGATTCGTTTCCGAAGAGGATGGTTCTTCGGAATGTCCTGGGCCGAATCCCCGGGACGAATCCCCGGTTTGACGG
The DNA here is from genome assembly GCA_003235715.1 of Nitrospirota bacterium. Classification (GTDB taxonomy): domain Bacteria; phylum Nitrospirota; class Thermodesulfovibrionia; order SZUA-242; family SZUA-242; genus SZUA-242. Next base: position 2,419 of record QJVM01000269.1, on the reverse strand, counting down.
CGAAGCGGTCGTGATCGGAGCCCATTACGACCACCTTGGAATGGGATGGCCTGATGTCAGGAGCGGCGAGTCCGGGAAACATCATCCCGGTGCTGATGACAATGCCAGCGGCGTGGCGGTTCTTCTTGAACTGGCCGAGACGTTCCGGGAATGGAGGCCGGAGCGGACCCTTGTGTTTGTCGCATTCACTGGCGAGGAGATAGGGCGAGCCGGGTCCCGCTATTACGTCTCTTCAAGCCTGGCCGTGCCACCGGAGAAATGTATGGCCATGATTAACCTGGATACGGTCGGCCGTCTGGGCGATGGAAAGCTCATGGTGCTCGGTGGCGGCTCGGCCCGGGAATGGGTTCACCTGTTTCGGGGGGTGGGCTATGTCACCGGCGTGGATATCCAGATGGTCGCGGAACCCCTGGACTCGAGTGACCATACGAGTTTTCACGCGGCAGGGATTCCGGCGGTTCAGCTCTTTGCAGGAGCCCACCCCGACTATCACACCCCTCGGGATACGTTGGACAAGATCGACGGCGAAGGGCTTTTACGCGTGGCGTCGGTGGCCCGGGAAGCTGTCACATACCTTGCAGGACGCGACACGCCGCTCGAGGTTACACTCGGTGGCGCCGAAAGGGGTTCCGGGGGCGGTAATTCCAAGGGAGAACGGAAGGTGACTCTTGGGACGATCCCTGATTTCGCATTTGCGGAAAAGGGATGTCGACTGAGCGGCGTCGTTCCCGGTTCTCCCGCCGAGTCCTGCGGCCTGGTGGCCGGGGACGTGATTGTGCGGATCAAGGGGGAACCCGTCGACGATCTTCGAAGCATGTCCCGTGTGTTGAAAACCCTGAATCCAGGGGATCGGGTGACGATCACCTACATCAGGGACGGTCGCGAAATGACGGTTGACGCCGAAGTTGCGGCGCGCTGAAAACAGGAACTCTCTACCGGAAGGGGAGGGGGGCGTTTGATCTGGAGTCTTACGGGACGCGGGTGAGGACGGAAGTTCTGGCCGGGCTGCCAATTTCCTGGCCATGTTTCTGATTCCGGCCACGTATTCCATCTCCCGGGGCCTTATCTGGGGGGGAGCTCAGCGGGTCCGTCATACGGCTTATGGCCGGAAGATATAGAGAGATACCTCCGGCACTCTGGGCTATCAAAATCCTCGCAATTGTTTCGTTGAGCGGATGACGACCCTGAGATGACGAGAGGCAGACCACCCGATGGGCTGTCATCTTTACAGCGGTCTCACGGGCAAGGGCCGAGAGGTCAGTCGGTGCGCTTCAGTCCGGAAAGATAGGTCCCTTCCTTCACTCTTCGTGACCAGCAGACGCAATAACGGTCGAATCCGTTTTCAAGATGCGTAAAATGAATTTTGACAGTGTGTCCCACCGCAAGGGGGCTCTTGCTCAGTAACGCCAGGCCGGAACGGCTCACGTTTTGCGTAATGGCGGGAATGCGCACCTCGCCCTCCGGCGACTCCCCCGAACCGGGGAGTGTGCACTCAACGACCACCTCATAGGTATAGCGTCGAGAATCGCGACGGTCTGCAATTCCGGGTTCGTAAAGCATTTTGCCCCCATGACCGGTCTGCTCCTGCAGCACGTCCCCTCCATCCATTTCAGAAAAGGCTCTCAACCAGTAGGTTTCGAGAGAATCCAGCATTATGCGTTCCTCAGGAGACCAGGGCGCCGAAACATACCACCCGCGGCCCTCTCCGAATGAAATACATACGGTCCATACACGGCGTACTTCAAGCGATGTGCCAGCTTCGCCCCATAACGGCTATCCCTGTGATATCTATAATTAAAACGACACTATGGAATGCATCGAACACTGGTTCAGGGGTGCGCGGTCAAGGGGGTAATAACACAGGCTGTGGAAAAAACCGCACCGCCTGTGTCTCTTTTTTGTGTCAAATGTTTCCTCGTTGAACTGGTAGAGTCCACCTGGCGTGGTGTTTTAAACAGGTTCGAGCCGGCCTTTTCCGGGGGAGTTCCGGACCTGCAGGATGGCATTTCAGGTCTGTTTACCGAATTCTGTAGGATACCGAGGCCGAACCGGACGAGCGAGGCTCCCTGGGCCTGGAGGGCGCCGTTTCGTAAAATCGGGCCAGACCCGGAGGATGTTCCGAGTGAGGACCTGTAAATGCCTTTCTGGCGCGGGGCCCACCCCGTCGGGCCCTGGTCCCCAAGGCCCCCAGGACCGCCAGCCTGATCTGTGTATTTGAGGATTTCCTGAGGTCAGCCGGGGCCTTGTGGCTCTCCGGAAGAATCATCGCGTCTGACCATCCATAGACCAGACTCCAGGGCATGCATCCCATCTTTCCTGGCCGCCGGGCCCGTTACGGGAAGCCGGCAAAGCCTGTGCTTCCTTCTTTCCCGTATCAGAGAATTTATTCAAGCGGGTGGAATTCGGTTAATATGGGTAG
>QJVM01000162.1 GCA_003235715.1 Nitrospirota bacterium | reverse complement strand
GGCCGCCCGCCTCTACGGCCTGGATATGGTCGGTTCCAGCACCGGGGCCTTGCTGGCGGCCACCCTGATGGTTCCGGCTGCGGGGCTCAAACAGACCTTCCTGTTCTTGTCCCTGGTGAAGGGCGCTTCCCTTCTGGCCCTGCTTCGCCCGCTACGCAGCTCCGGCTGAGGGGAACATTCACGATGGTAGAATGGGGCGTGCGCGACCGGTTTCGCATCGCAGCCCAAACTTTCGCCCTTGGGTGCCTTGTCCTGCTGGTTCTGTTCACGGTTTATCGGCACCAGTCCGTGAAGCCACCAGTGGATGAACAGACCGTCCTGGAAGAGATTGCGCCCGGCATACTTTTTGGTCCGAAGGGAGGCTCACCCCTGCACCTCGAGGGTCGGGACGGATCTGTCGCCTTCAACTCTTACGACGTTACGCCGGAGATCAGGGGCTATGCCGGGCCCATAAAAGTTCTGGTCCGGCTTGACCGGGACGGGAACATTTCGGGATTGAAGATTCTCTCTCACCGTGAGACCCGGAATTATGTTCATCGTCTGGAAACGCCGGAGTTTCTGCGGCAATTCATCGGCAAGAGCGTTCGGGACCCCTTTGTCCTCGACGAAGACCTAGACGGAATCAGCCGGGCGACCGTCACCGTGCAGGCCGTGGGTGATACGCTCCGGGAGTCCGGTCGCAGAGTGGCCCGGGACGCCTTGGGACTGGCCATGCCAGGGCCCGGTGGGAGTAGGCAGCGGCTGGCGGCGGTTGCGGCCTACGGGACTTTATTCCTTGCAGCCGTAGTTCTGTTCCTGCTCACGAAGCGGAACGTGCGCCTTCTTCGGTTCCGGGACGTCTCCCTGTTGGCTTCGCTCATCGTCGTAGGCCTCTGGGTCTCAAGCCCCTTCTCCATCCTTCATGGCCTGAATGTGATCATGTCCGGCCTTCCCAACTACCCGCTCTGGTATGTGGCGGTCGCCGGAGTGTTCCTGACGTTTCTTTTGTGGGGCCGGGTCTACTGCGGGTGGATTTGTCCCTTCGGTGCGCTGGCCGAGTTCCTGAACCGGTTGCCGGTCCGGAAATGGCACGTGGACCTGGAGTTTGAAAACCGGTGGCGAAACGTGAAATATCTTTTTTTTGGCCTGGCCGTTCTCTCGGCAGCCTATTCGGACAGCGCAGGCGCCGCAGGGTTCGAAACCTATGTGACCCTGTTCTCCCGAAACGGGTCATGGATCGCCTGGTCCCTTGTCGGTTTTGTGCTCGTCACGGAACTCCGGGTGAAGCGGTTCTGGTGCCGCTATCTCTGTCCCGTGGGAGCCATGGGAGGACTCTTGTCCCGAAACGAGCCGGGATACCCGAGCCGGAACGACTGTCCCATGGCCAACCCCCGTATCCCGCCCGGTTCGGAATGCATCCGGTGCAACCGATGCCGGCACAGTCCGTCAGGAGACACGCTTTCCGAGGTCATCCCGGATGTTTAGGTTATCGGACAAGGGGTGGCTTCGGCTGGCCATTCTCACAGGGGCCCTGCTGGTTATCACGAATCTGGTGATGAACGTGGGAGAGGAGTATCTTCGGGAGCGCTTCGAGGGGATGAGACGCAAGGCCTATTTTGAAAACGTCATCTCCCGGAAGGGTCTTTCCCTGAAGGAAGCCCGTCATTGGAGGTCTGTTGAAGACAGGGAGAACCAGGAGGCCCCGGTGATAAAATAGTCCCATGGGTACGGAGGTGCAGTGTACCCTGTGTCCGACCGAATGCGAACTGGAAAACCACCAGGTGGGCGGATGCAAGGTCAGAATCAATAGGGACGGGACCCTCTACAGCCTCGTCTACGGGAAACCCTGTGCCGTTCAGGTCGACCCCATCGAAAAGAAGCCTTTCTATCATGTCTTGCCCGGGGCCAAGGCCTTTTCCATTGCCACGGTGGGTTGCGTGCTCGGATGCAAATTCTGCCAGAATTGGCAGATTTCACAGGCTCTTCCGGAAGAATCGGAACATCGAGACCTTGATCCGGACGAGGTTGTTCGCGGAGCCCTCTATTACGGCTGTCAGACCGTGACGTATACGTACACCGAACCCACGGTTTTCTATGAGTATATGTATGATACAGCCCTGCTCGTGAGAAAATTCGGGCTTCTCAATTCGGTTCATACCTGCGGATATATCAATCAGGAACCCCTTCGGGAACTCGCTCCCCTGTTGAATGCCGCGGACGTGGACCTGAAGGCCTTTACCGAGGATTTTTACGGACGAATTTGCGGAGGGCGGCTGAAGCCGGTACTGGAGGCCATTGTAACCCTCCGGGAGATGGGCGTCTGGCTCGAAATTACAAACCTCGTCATTCCCACATTGAACGACGACCCGAAGGAAATCCGAGACATGTGCCGGTGGCTGGTCGAGAATGCGGGCCCGGATACCCCCATTCATTTCTCCCGGTTCTTCCCGTACTACAAGCTGAAGAACCTCCCCCCCACCCCCATTGAGACATTGAACATGGCGCAACAAACAGCACGCGAAGCAGGCCTTCGCTATGCCTACATCGGGAATATCCGGCAGAGCGGTGAGAACACCTATTGCCCTTCGTGCGGCAAACTTCTCATTGAACGTATTGGCTATTTTGTGAAACAGAATCTTCTCCAAGAAGGAGCCTGCCCCTACTGCAAGAGTTCCATTGCAGGGGTGTGGGACCAAACCTGAAAAGAGGAATCATGCTGACCCGAAGACATTTCATCACTTTTATGGTGCTGGGAGGCCTTGCCTCGCGTGTGGCCCGGAAGATTCTGGGGACTCGTGACGCGAGACCCGCGATGTTCTGGAAGAAGACGGGCGTGCGAATCCAGAGAGAGAACCGTAACCCATGAACGGCTTCCTGCATAGATGGTGCGTCCCGCTCCTGCTCGGAGGAATCCTTCTCGCTGCTGCCGGATGCAGCCGGACACCCGAGCCCATCCGGGAAGCAGCCGTGGCCGGCTCGTTCTATCCGGCTGATGCGAGTGAACTGCGGGCTCAGGTTAAGGGGTTTCTGGAAGGGGCCTCAGCTCCGCAGGTTTCCGGACGCCTTCTCGCGGTCATGGCGCCCCACGCGGGATATGTCTATTCCGGCGCCATTGCGGGTGAAACGTACCGGCAGCTTCAGGGGAGAAACGTTCACACCGTGGTGATAATCGGACCCAGCCACAAGTCCAGCTTTCAGGGGGTCTCTGTCTTTGCCGCCGGCACCTTCAGAACACCGCTTGGCGATGTCCCGGTCAACACCAGGCTGGCTTCAGCACTCCTGGACGAGAAAGCCGATGTCGGTTTCTACCCCGGGCCTCACGAGCTTGAACATTCACTTGAAACGCAGATTCCCTTCATACAGGTCGCCCTCGGGGCCAGGGTGCAAGTAGTTCCGATTCTGGTCGGCAATCCGACCCGGAATTCCTATCAGCATCTGATTTCCATGTTGGGGGACATTCTGGCCAGGGATGAAGGGGTGTCTCTCGTCATCAGCACCGACCTGTCGCACTATCACGATTACGAGAGCGCGGTAAGGATGGATGAAGGCATGCTTGCTCCCCTCAAGTCGATCGGACTGGAGGAAGCGCAGGGCTTGGTGACCTCGGGCAAGGGTGAAATGTGCGGCGCTTGGCCCGTAATCTACGCCATGGGGACCCTCCGGAATCTGGGGGCCAACAAGGGGGTCCTCTACCGGTACGCAAACTCAGGGGATGTGACGGGGGATCGGAACCGGGTGGTCGGTTACGCCGCCATGGGGTTCTATCGGACGCCGCTCACTCAGGAGGACGCCCGAGTCCTTCTGAATATTGCAGATGAGACGATCAGGCAGTACGTTTCCACGGGAAAGACGCCGGAATTTGAAGTGGAGAATTCTGTTCTCCGTTCCTACCAGGGTGTATTTGTGACCATCAATCGGCAAGGGCGACTGAGGGGATGTATCGGGTCTCTGACACCTATGGAACCGCTTTACAAGGGCGTCGCCCGGAATGCGGTAAGAGCGGCCGCCTATGATTCGCGGTTTCCTCCCATGAGACCTGAAGAACTGTCTGATATGGAGGTGGAGGTTTCCGTTCTGACGCCTTTTATCCCGCTGGCCGTGTCTGAAAGCCACTCCATCGTGATTGGACGGGATGGCCTTTTCCTCCAGAAGGACGGCAAGAGTGGCGTCTTCCTGCCTCAGGTTCCCGTGGAACAGGGCTGGGATCGGGAGACCTACCTGAACCAGCTGTGCACCAAGGCGGGTCTGCCCGCGGGCGCGTGGAAAGCCGAAGGTGCAAAACTTTATACCTTCCGTGCCGAGGTCCTTCGGGATACCTGAGTCCGTCGTTGTGAGACCGGCCGCCGGCCTGTACGCCGTCGCTCTTCTTGGTATACAATTCAGCGCCTTTCCCGGCCCGATTCAAGCCAAGTGAGCTCTTTCGGGGCCAACCGCCGGGCAGGATCACGGTTGAAAGCAGGAAGTTCCAGAGCAGATTCTCATGACCAGCGCACCTGAACAACGGATGGACTTCATCCGCGAAATCATTGCAGAAGACCTCCGCAGAGGGACCTGGGGAGGCAGGGTTCACACCCGCTTTCCGCCCGAACCCAATGGGTATCTTCACATTGGACATGCCAAGTCCATCTGCCTGAACTTCGGGATCGCGACGGAGTTTGGGGGGAAATGCAACCTCCGGCTCGACGATACGAACCCCATGAAGGAGGAAGAGGAATACGTGGCCTCCATCAAGGAGGATGTCCGGTGGCTGGGGTTTGACTGGGAAGATCGAGAATATTATGCGTCGGATTACTTTGACCAGCTCTACGGGTACGCCCTGGCCTTGATCCGCAAGGGCAAGGCCTACGTGGATTCACTGACCGCCGAGGAGATCCGACAACACCGGGGAACCCTCACGGAGCCGGGCCGGAACAGCCCCTATCGCGACAGGACGGTAGAAGAGAATCTGGACCTGTTCCGGCGGATGGGGGAGGGAGAGTTCGAAGAGGGCACGCACACGCTGAGAGCGAAAATCGATATGGCCTCGGGGAACCTCAACCTTCGGGACCCTGTGCTTTATCGCATCATGAAGTCCTTCCACCATCGCACCGGCGACCGGTGGAAGGTCTATCCGATGTACGATTTCGCCCACGGTCAGTCCGACTCCATAGAAGGGATTACCCATTCGCTCTGCACCCTGGAATTTGAGGACCACCGGCCTCTGTACGACTGGTTCTTGGAGGAACTCGGGATTCACCATCCCAGGCAGATCGAATTCGCCCGGCTGAACCTGACGTATACCGCCCTCAGCAAACGCAGACTTCTCCGGCTGGTGAACGAAGGACATGTCTCCGGCTGGGACGACCCCCGCATGCCCACGCTTTCGGGGATGCGAAGAAGGGGCTACACACCGGAATCCATCCGCCGATTCTGCGACCTGATCGGGCTTGCAAAGAAGAACAGCACGGCCGAGATAGAACTCCTCGAACACTGTCTTCGTGAGGATCTGAACCGCACAACGCGCCGGACCATGGCTGTGCTCGACCCCCTTCGGGTCGTTATCGAGAACTATCCGGAAGGAAAAGTGGAGTGGTTCGAGGCGGACAATCACCCGGACGATCCCTCTCTGGGCACCCGGAAGATTCCCTTCAGCCGGGAGATTTTCATCGAACGGGACGACTTCATGGAGGCCCCGCCGAAGAAGTTTTTCCGGCTTTCGCCGGGACGCGAGGTACGCCTGAAGCACACCTACTACATCACCTGCACAAGCGTGGAACGGGACACCGACGGCAGGATATCAACCCTTCGATGCATGTACGACCCGGAGTCGCGCGGAGGCTCCACGCCGGACGGTCGGAAGATAAAGGGCACCCTCCACTGGGTCTCTGCGCTTCATGCTGCGCAGGCCCAGGTCCGCTTGTATGACTACCTGTTCAAGGATAAGGAGCCCGATTTCGGTGACAACCAGGAATCTTTTGCGCGGGCCCTGAATTCCAATTCCCTGAAGGTGCTGACCGGATGCATGGTGGAACAGGCCCTCCGGGAAGCCGGGCCGGGGAGCCGCTTCCAGTTTCTCAGGCATGGGTATTTCTGCGTCGACCGCCGGGACTCGTCTCAGGAAGGCCTGGTTTTCAACCGGACCATCACCCTCAGGGATTCCTGGGCCAGAGTTCAGGCGCAGGAGCCTCCGCCGGGTGGGGACACGCAGCGCGGAAAGGTTAGTTCCAAGACGTAAAGGAGACAGGTCATGATTATTGTTTTAAAACCGGAATCCACGGAACAAGACGTGAATAACATTGTGGAGCGTCTGCAGCACGCCGGTCTTCGCGCCCACATCTCCAAGGGCGAGGAGAGAACCATCATCGGCGCGATCGGGGATGAGCGCGTTTTGAAGGAGATCCCGCTCGAGGTCTTCCACGGGGTGGAACAGGTCATTCCCATTCTGAACCCGTACAAACTGGTCAGCCGGGAGTTCCAGAAGAATGATACGGTGATCGAGACCAAGGGAGTAAGGCTCGGAGGCGGACACTTCCAGGTGATTGCCGGCCCATGCTCCGTGGAAGGCCAGGGGATGATTCTGGAAGCGGCCACCAAGGTGAAGGCGGCCGGGGCCCGACTTCTTCGAGGGGGTGCCTTCAAGCCTCGAACCTCGCCTTACGACTTTCAGGGGCATGGTGAGGATGCCCTCAAATTCCTGGCACAGGCCTCGGCAGAAACCGGCATGCCCATTGTGACGGAACTCATGGACCCTCGGGACATTGAAGTGGTCTGCAAGTATGCGGACATCATTCAGATCGGAACGAGGAATATGCAGAATTTCAGGTTGCTGACCGAGGTGGGCAAGACCAGCAAACCGGTGTTGCTGAAGCGGGGTCTGAGCGCTTCCATCAAGGAATGGCTCATGGCTGCCGAATACATTGCGTCTGAGGGAAACCGCCAGATCATTCTCTGCGAACGCGGAATTCGAACCTTCGAGACGGCCACACGAAATACGCTGGACATTAGCGCCATTCCCATCGTCAAGAAGCAAACCCATCTTCCAATTGTAGTGGACCCAAGCCATGCGGCCGGGAAACGTCATCTGGTGACGCCCCTGGCCAAGGCCGCCCTGGCCGCTGGTGCAGACGGTCTGATGATAGAAGTCCATCCGACGCCCGAGACGGCCCTTTGCGATGGGGCCCAGTCACTGCCGCCCGAAGACTTCGCAAAGATGATGGCGGAACTGGCTCCGCTGGCTGCGGCTCTGGGAACGCAGATCGGATAATTAGGGGACGCGTTCCTCGCCGAGTCGCGGGGTGGGCGGATGACTGACGCGGTGCGAAGACGTTACTGATCGAGGCCGAAGTCCGAGGCGCTGCCTGTAGCCGTGACCTTGCCGTTGTCAATGGCAATATACAGCGGGGCCGTCTCCCCACCCTCCGTTGTGTTGCCCGGCAGGTGATAGACGAGGAACTCAGTATCCTGACCGACCTTCCGGGTAACGAGCATCGGCGGCCCAAGGGATACAATCACTTCCTGACGGTCCATACCCGGTTCGATTTTGCCAGGATACTTCTTAATGGCCGGTTCCGCTGCATCTCCGGCCACCGTCTGCGGGGTCCCTGCGCACCCGGCCGCCAGCCAGGCGAGGGTGAAGGTCACAAGGAAGAGTTTTTTCATAGCGGGTCTCCAATGCGGGAAAAGTCGCGAATCGGGTTTCTGTTGAACGGCTATTACCCCACACCCGTATGACCATGATACCGCAATCTTCAAAGCTTTCAAGCCCTGTTCACGACCGTTCCGTCAGGAAGCCTGCAGACAGTACAACGCGAGGGGGCGCCGGACCTCCAGGCCCCGGAAGTTCATGGGTTCGGAGTTTCAGACGAAAGATGCTCGCATGGTACCGGTCGTCGCAGCGAGACCTGCCTTGGCGCCGTACAACGTCTTCCTATCGCATATGGGTATCAGAGGTCATGCTCCAGCAGACCCAGGTCGATACCGTTATTCCGTACTACGAGCGTTTCATCAGAGCGTTTCCCTCCGTTCGGACACTGGCCCGGGCGTCGCTGCAGGATGTGCTCGGGCAATGGGAGGGTCTCGGTTATTACGCAAGGGCCCGCAACCTTCACAAGGCAGCCGGGATCGTTCTGAGGGAACATAAGGGAAAAGTGCCTGGAGAGGAGAGGGCCTTCCGAGGGCTTCCGGGCGTGGGGGAATACACGGCTTCGGCCGTTATGAGCATTGCCTTCGGCCACCCCCTGCCTGTCGTGGATGGAAACGTCGCAAGGGTCCTCTCAAGGTTGTTCTGTCTTGATGGGTCACTGAAACGAGAGGTTCATCGCCTCGCAGGGAGAGTCCTGGCAACAGGCGACCCGGGAACATGGAACCAGGCCATGATGGAACTGGGGGCCACGGTCTGCCTTCCTCGAACGCCCCTGTGCTCCGCCTGCCCGGTTTCAGGGTTGTGCGGAGCATACAAGAATGGGAAGACGGGTGCTTATCCGGTCGCCTCGGTCCAACGCCGTCCCCGGCACGAAGTCGCCGCCGTTGGTTTGATCCATGACCGCAGGGGGCGAATTCTGATTTCTCGCCGCCCGGAAAAGGGGCTGCTGGGAGGGTTGTGGGAGTTCCCGGGAGGCAAGGTCCAACAGCGTGAATCGCCTTCAGAGGCCGTGGTTCGGGAGGTTCGGGAGGAACTCGGAATCGACATAAGGGTGGACCGGGAGCTGTGTCGCGTCAAACATGCTTATTCGCATTTCAGAGTGACCCTTCATGCCTTTGATTGCGTCAGGCTCCGGGGCCGACCCCGAGCCCTGGGTTGCGTTGAATGGCGCTGGATACGATCCAGTGAACTGAAGCTCTTTCCCTTTCCTCGGGCCAACAGAAAGATCCTCGAGTTGCTTGAGACGGCGAACCGGAGTGAATAGAGCCACAGGACCTGCCAAACCATATTCGCGTTCAGAATCTCGCAAACACGGGTAGACCCGATGTTCCGGAAATCGCTCTGCGGCCGACGCCGCAGGGAGGAACAGAGGGATCGGCGTTGCCGCTCTTCAGATCTATGGGTTGCTTCAGGGTATAATGACGTCACCATCCGAATCGGGAACCCACGGCAGGACACGAAGTCCTGATGTCCAGGGACCGAACCCGCAACATTTCCCAAACAGACAAACGGCCATGAAGGCCGGGGCCGCAAGAAGCCTGGGCTTTGGGCCCTTTTGTACCTCGAAGGGCCGGACTCATCAGTCCGGTCGGCGCACCAGCGAAGGAGGATTTCTTCACATGCACATGTCGGACGCACTGCTTTCACCCCAGGTGGGGCTCACCATGTGGACCGTTACAGCGTCTTCCATCGCCTTGGCCAGCAGACGCTTAAGGAAAAAAGCCGAAGGCCTCAATGTTCCACTGATGGGCGTGGCAGGAGCTTTTATTTTCGCCGTCCAGATGATCAATTTCAGCATCCCCGGGACAGGTTCGAGCGGACATCTGGGGGGAGGCCTTCTTCTGGCCATTCTGCTCGGCCCATGGGGGGGATTCCTGACCCTGGCCTCGGTTCTCACGATCCAGGCGCTTTTCTTTGCGGATGGCGGTTTGCTGGCCCTGGGGTCCAATATCTTCAATCTTGGTTTTTTTACGTGTCTCGTGGCCTACCCCCTGGTGTACCGTCCGCTTATCAGCGGGAATCCCTCACCCAGAAGACTTTACGGGACTTCCGTCCTGGCCTGTATCATCGGGTTGCAACTCGGGTCGTTGGGCGTTGTCCTGCAGACGGCTCTATCGGGCATGGCTGAACTCCCGGCGGGGGCCTTCGCTCTGCTGATGCAGCCCATCCATTTCTGTATTGCCCTTGTGGAGGGCGTGGCCACAGGTTTCGTCATACAATTCCTTCGAACGGCCGTGCCCGCCTGGACGGATGACCCGGAGGCGAGCAGGCCGATTTCGAGCGGAAGGGTTCTGGTCGGCCTGTTTCTCGTAAGCCTCCTGATCGCAGGAGGCCTCTCCCTGGTGGCCTCCGCGAGCCCGGACGGACTTGAATGGGCCATTCAGCGTACGGCGGGAAAGGAGGAGTTGCCCTCTCCGGCCGGGCCTGTCCACCAAATCGCAGGCAGAATACAGGAGTGGCTCTCCTTTATGCCAGACTATGAATTCCGCGCTTCCGGTCAAGCTGAAACAGGAAAAACGGAGAATCCAAGCCCCTCGGGGAAGGCTGCATCCGGAATCACGGGGAGCCTGATCACACTTGTTCTCGTCCTCCTTGCAGGTCTTTCTTTCCGGTTCCGACGCAAAGGGGTTCAACGCTGAAGATGTCGCACATCGAAACCTCGTATCTCGATTTCGGTCGCCTTGAGGCTCTCTCCCGGGGAGACTCCTTTCTTCACCGTCTGGACCCGAGAACCAAGGTTCTCACCACCGTGTTCTTTGTTCTGGCGGTGATTTCCTTCGATGCCTATACGGTCTCCGCTCTGCTTCCCTTTCTGTTGTACCCTGCGGTTCTTTCCGGCTGGGGAGGATTGCCGGTAGGCTACCTCCTCAAGAGGGTTTCTCTTGTCATGCCTTTTGCCCTCATGGTGGGGCTTTTCAATCCTCTCCTGGACCGCGATCCGGGAGCCACCCTTGGACCTCTTGAGCTTAGCGGGGGCTGGCTCTCCTTTGCCTCCATTCTTCTCCGCGTGTTCCTCGCCTCCAGTGCTGCGTTCATCCTGATTGCGTTGACCGGAATGCCCGACATCGCGCTGGCCCTGGAACGGATGAAGGTTCCCCGGATATTTGTCGTACAGATCCTCTTTGTCTACCGGTACATATTTGTCCTCACAGAGGAGGCGGTGAGAATGATGCGGGCCTATACGCTGCGCTCGGTACATGGAAGAAGGCCAGGGCTCGGAATTTACGCACAGATTGTGGGCCATCTGCTTTTAAGGACCCTTGATCGAGCCCGCCGAATATACCTGGCCATGGTTAGTCGTGGGTTTGACGGAGAGGTTCACACCCTGCGCACTTTTCACCTCGGCCTTCGGGATGTGATCTTTCTTGTGGGGTGGGTGAGTGTCTTCAGCCTGTTTCGATACCAAAACATTCCGGCCTGGATCGAAAGGATGGCCGGGTAAGACGCGATGAGCCACCATATCGTAGAAGTCAGGGACCTTGGGTACACCTATCCGGACGGGACAACCGCACTGAACGCGGTCAACTTCCGGATTACCCACGGTGAAGCCGTGGCCATTGTGGGTTCCAATGGGGCCGGGAAATCCACACTACTTCTCCATCTGATCGGTCATCTGACACCCCAGACGGGCATGGTACAGATTGGCGATTACCGTATGGCCCCCCAGACGGCGAGGCTTATCCGACGGACGGTGGGTATGCTTTTTCAGGATCCCGATGACCAGCTTTTCATGCCTACGGTTGGCGACGACGTCGCGTTTGGCCCCCTGAACATGGGTCTGCCCAAGGAGGATGTCGAGGCTCGGGTGGAAAACGCTTTGACGACCGTGGGAGCTCTGCACCTCAAGGATCGGGCGCCCTATAGGCTTTCCGGCGGCGAAAAAAGAAGGGCCGCCATCGCTTCGGTTCTGGCCTCATCGCCGGACATTCTTGTCCTGGACGAGCCCACGAGCAGCCTGGACCCCCGATCACGAAGACGATTGATACAACTCCTCGCCGAATTTCACCATACCCGGATCATTGCCACCCATGATCTGGACATGGCCTTCGACCTCTGTCCAAGAACCATCATCCTTCACGGAGGGGAAATTGCCGCAGACGGGCCGACGGGCGACATATTCCAGGATGAAGCCCTGCTCATGGCAAGCGGCCTGGAGAAGCCCCTTTCGATGCAGGGCTGTCCCTCTTGCCGTCATCCCCGGCGGTAACACGGCGAACGATCTCGCCTTTGACCCTCAAGATCGCACAAGAAATGGACGAACAGAAAACCGCAGGAATTCAGGGGATCTTGTGAGAAAATCCCCCTTTTTACAGGCGGAGCGTGAGACCTTCTGTTTGGAAACAGACCCCGTCTCGCCGTCCTTCGATTCCAGTCAAGAGAGTCCAGAATGCTGATCGCGACAATTCATCAAAGCCATTGTTGGACGACCCGTCATAGCCAGCCGGGGTTCGCGACCCTCCCCCTCGCGGAGGCCGCATCCTCCGTGGACCGGCCATGACCATCCAGTCCGGCTCGCAGGTGGGCCTTGCCGAAGAACTCATCGATCTTCGGCGGTTGGGCAAATGGCTCCACATGGCGGCGCGACTGGAAGGACATCAAAGCTTTGCCGAAGACGCGGTAAGCACCTTTCGCAACGCTTCCGACGATGCCTGGATGCGAATCATCGTCCGGATGCGATACATGGGGCTGTTACCCAGGGGGCTTTCCGCGGAAGAAAAGTCCGAGATGGTCATCCGCCTGCGCGACGAATTGAAACGGTTGGACCAGGCCGCAACAGTGGGCCCCATGCCACTCGACAGCGCGGATCTGCTCCTCCTCATGGTCGTTCACGCCGACAATATCATGGCGACGGCTACGGCACGCAATACGATATTCCGGCTCTCGATTCCCCTCGACGGGGAGTATTCTCAATATCGGATCTATTATCAGCCCTTCGACCGGGGAACCAAGATGGATGTTTATGAACCCGCAGGAGTGCTTCTGGCGTCCGAAGGCCGATACAGGGTGGTTAAGCGTACCGACCTTCCGGATGAAGTCCGGGAAGCCTTTTTCTGGTATAGAAACCACGTCGTTGTCAAGGCCGTACGCCTCGAAGATTCCCATGCCCGTGCCATGAACGAGCAGGTGGACGAGGGATACACGGTGGCCCGCTATTGCCTTGGGCCCGACCCTGCGTTCGTTCATACGACATGGTTCCGGCATGTCAATTGCTCCGAAGACCCCGCCCATCCGTCAGGCATCTCGCTCATCATTCAGGAACCCGCCTATGCGGGGGCCGAGGAGAGCGGATTCCGCCCCCTCTACATCGGCCAGGAGGGAATGGTCGTCGTAGTCCAGAGAAGGGCCCACGGTCCCAATATTTACAATGCTCTGGATGCGGTGCGGCGCTCCGTCGAGGAGGCCATCAAGGCCAAGCGCTCTGAACTGGAACGGGAAGACACCCTCCTCAGGCGTCTGTCCACCTGGGGCCGTACCGAAATCATGCGGATGCGGGAAGAACTCCAGCGCATTGAGGAAACCGTGGGGGAAGAAAAACAGTACGTCGTGGGCCAGGTATACAAACCTTTTAAGGATTTCCTGGCCAACACCTACGGCGTGGCCGACCTGGATCCCGATTTCGAGAGGAACTACAGCCTGAATCTGCTCCCCGCTATCGAAGGCGTCTCAAAACGTCTCAGGGACACGGTCAGTCACGTGGTCTCTTTTGATTTTGACCAGTTCCGAACCCTGAAAGGATTCACAAGACCTGAAAACAGGCTTCCCGACGTTTTTGATACCGACGAAAACCCGAGCCTGGCCGAGGGAATCCGACAGGCCCAACTCAAGGCCCTCCACCGGCTGTAGCCGCATTCCTTAAAGAACAATTCGGGATGGTCGGACAGGGCGTCCCTATCCCCCCTGATATTTGGTGCTGGAAGCAGGCGGTGATAGGGCAGCCGGCCCAATCCGTCATCGCGGTGCTGGCAGGACAAGAACAAAACAGTCAACGTGATTCATCGGGAGGGCAGACCACGGCAAGCGGTCCGGCATCAGAACTCAAGCGGTCTGGTAGTAGGGGTGTGCGTGATGCAAAAGTGACTTCCGTTCGTGGAGACGGAGCGCCGCATCTAGGATGGCCGGGTCAAATTGGGTTCCCCGCCCCCGGTTCATTTCTCCCAGAAATTCATTAGGGGAATACATGGACCGGTAGGACCGGTCCGAAGAGATGGCATCCGCCGTATCCGCCACACGAAGTATTCTGGCCTCCAACGGGATTCGTTCTCCCGCCAGTCCGTCAGGATACCCGGCACCGCTGTACCATTCGTGGTGGTGTTTCACGGTCCTGATGATGGTATCCGGCAACGTGGACGCCTTGAGAATCTTCTCGCTGTACTGTACGTGATTCTTCATTCGGAACATGTCCGCCACAGTCCAGTCTGGCTTCTTCTGCCCGTGACACGCGGAGACACCAAGTCTTCCGACGTCGTGAATAAGCGCAGCCATTCGAAGCTCCTCGACGGCGGCAGCCCCCAGGCCGCACTCCCGCGCCAGTCTGACCGCGCAATCAGCGACACCCGCGGAATGACCCTTCAGACAAGGTTCGCGGGATTCGATCTCAGCCATGATGGTGCCTACAGCGCGCAGACAATTCTCCTGGAGTTCCTCCCGGCAGGAATTTGCATCATGGCCGGCAAACAGGTGATTCGCAAAGTCTTCAAGAAACTTGAGGTCGCTCTCCTTGAACCCCTCCCTTGGCTGTTGCCGACCCGCACTGAGAACCCCCACAACCCCTGACTTGTCGCGGATAGGAACGCAGACCCCCGAACTGAGACTGGAAAAACGGAGCAACGATACGAGGTCAGGAGACACAACCTCGCCGTTGATGAGAACGCTTCGCCCGTTCTCCAGCACGTAACCCGAGATCGTTCCACTGACATCCGTAAGGCCGTCCTTCGGCAATTCCGCCGGAAGCCCCCGCGACGCGGCCAGCCTCATCCGGTTGCCTTCCTGCGTTCGGACAAGAATCGACGTACGGTCCGCCATCAATTTCCGGCTTGCCACCTCCATCATGGCCTCGAACAGGCCTTCCTGGTTTGCGTCACATGCAAGTTTCAACCGGAGTTCAAGGAGGGCCACCAGGCCTCGGAGCCGGGCGTTTTCTTTCTGGATCCGTGCTTTCCCGAGAGCGAGGTCGACCCCTCGTCGAAGCTCTTCGGCCGTGAACGGTTTAGGGATAAAGGAACTGACCCCGGCCTCCAGAGCATGGGTGAGTACCTCGGCCGTTGCGTTGGCGGTCACCAGAACGGCGGTCACGTCATGGCCCGCCTTCTGCACTTCCTGGAATATCGCAATGCCGTTCTTATCCGGCATGTTATAGTCCGTGAGAAGCAGGTCGTAATCGCCGGCCAGGGCGATTTCGATCGCCTCGGAACCGTACGCGGGTGCAAGTACGTCATATCCGCTGCGGGTTAGCATCTTGGCGCAGAGTGACGATATCCTTTCCTCATCATCCAGGATGAGGATACGTTCAGCAACCCGGGGTCCTTCCCCTAAGTCTATGCTCTGGAAATGGTCATGCACGTCATGTTCCTAATAGGTGATTACCCTTTGTCCGCAAAGACAAAGAACTCCATGCTCTGATTTTCGAATGGAAAAAAAGGCGCACGTGCCTCCCCCCTGATAATTTTGCAAATACCGTACCGACAAGAATTCTGCCCGTCGAACCCGGGGTCGAGAAGGGGAAAGGGGTCACCGTCTGTCTTTGAACGTCAAAGGATTGCCTAGTGAAATAGGAGTGAATTACTGCTCATACAGAACTTCCCATTGGAAGAGTCTTTATCTCGCCGGACCACAGATTTTCGGCAAACTCTCTGAAAAAATGGCGAGTTGGAGCATTTTCTTCCCCGGGAGGGACCGCCCCCGGACCCCGCATCCAAGAAGGAACAAACCCCGGTGTCACACAGAGGTCAAAGGAAGGAAAGGAACCTTGTGAAACGGAACAAAAGCTGCAGATACGGATCGTGAGAACGTCAGTATTGGCCCCGGAAACTGCGTGCTATCCCGCAGTATTGGGGTATATCCCAAGAATCAGTCATTTTTTCGGACGATGCCCTGGTCTTTAACAAGTTGAGCCCCTAATGTCCCAAGTCATGTCCGTGTTGCCTTAACAAACATGGTGTCCAGGGAAGAACGGGTCAGAGAATATAACGGCTCAGGTCCTTGTTTTCGGATATGTCCTTGAGGCGGTCATCCACGTAGGTTCGGTCCACGAGAACCCGCTGTCCTGAACGTTCCGGTGCATCAAAGGACACGTCCTCCAGAAGTTTCTCAAGTACCGTATGGAGCCTTCTGGCACCGATATTCTCTGTCTGTTCATTCACGTGCTCGGCCAGTTCGGATATCCGCTCCAATGCTGAAGGTTCAAAGGAAAGCGTCAACGCCTCCGTTTCCATCAGCCCCACGTACTGCTTGATCAGGGCATTCTCAGGTTCCGTAAGAATCCGGAGAAAATCCTCCTTGCCCAGGGACCGCAACTCCACCCGGATGGGAAACCGCCCCTGGAGTTCCGGAATAAGGTCGGAAGGTTTGGCCACGTGAAACGCCCCGGCACCGATAAAGAGGACGTGGTCGGTGCGCACCGATCCGTACTTCGTGGAAACCGTAGACCCCTCCACGATGGGCAGCAGGTCCCTTTGAACTCCCTCCCGGGATACATCCGGACCCTGTCCGCCTGCCGCGCGGCTCGCAATCTTGTCGATCTCATCGATAAAGATGATGCCGGTCTGCTCGGCGAGGGAGATGGCCTCCTGGGTTACCTTGTCCATATCGATCAATTTGGAGGCCTCTTCCTGGGTGAGGAGATTCAGAGCCTCCGGGACCTTGACCTTGCGATGTTTCTTCCGGTCCGGAAGCATGTTGCCGAGCATGTCCTTCAGGTTCTTTTCGAGTTCCTCCATCCCGATGTTGGAAACAACGCCGAAGGGCATCACCTTTTCCTTGACCTCTATTTCAACAAAACGGTCATCGAGTTTTCCTTCCCGGAGCAGCGCCCGGAGCTTCTCCCGAGTCTCCCCCCCGGGGTCGGTCTCTGTCGGCTGCGACGTATCCAGTGCAAGGGAGCCTCGCGGCATCGTCCTCCCTCGCGGAAGCAGAAGATCGAGGACCCGTTCCTCGGCGGTGTTTCGGGCCCGTGTTTCCACCTTTCCGATATGGTCCGCCTTGACCATACTGACCGCCAGTTCCGTCAAGTCGCGAACCATGGATTCCACATCCCGACCAACATAGCCGACTTCCGTGAACTTAGAAGCCTCCACCTTTACGAAAGGAGCCCCGGCAAGCCGGGCAAGTCGCCGGGCTATTTCTGTCTTACCCACTCCCGTTGGACCAATCATCAGGATGTTTTTCGGCAGGACCTCTTCCCGCAGGTCCTCGGCCAGCCGTTGCCGTCTCCACCTAAGCCTGAGGGCAATGGCCACGGCCCGTTTGGCCTCCTTCTGGCCAATGACGTATCGGTCGAGTTCTTCAACAATTCTTCTCGGGGTCAGTTCATCCATGGGTCAACTCGAAACCTCCTGGCCGGGCGCATACCGCCAGGCCGGTATCAGCATCAAACACGGCATCGTGGTCCGTCACCGCGAACAGCATGTTACCCAATCGTTTCCACCTGAATTTCGCTGTTGGTATAAACACAAATGTCAGCCGCAATATTCAGGGCCTCGCGCACAATAGACGATGCATCCAGATCCGAATGCGCCACGAGGGCCTTGGCTGCCGCCCGCGCGTAGGCCCCTCCGGAACCGATCGCGGCGATCCCGTCCTCCGGGTCGAGGACATCCCCGGTCCCGGACAGGATGAGGGTATGGGCCTTGTCCGCCACCACCAGAAGCGCTTCAAGGCGACGGAGTACCCGATCGGTGCGCCAATCCTTGGCCAGTTCCACGGCGGCCCTTGGAAGGTTCCCTCTGAAGGATTCCAGCTTGGCCTCAAATTTCTCAAAAAGCGTGAAAGCATCGGCAGTGGCTCCGGCAAATCCGGCAAGAACCTGTCCGTCAAAAAGGGTGCGTATCTTCTTCGCGCTGTGTTTCACCACCGTATCCCCGAGCGTGACCTGACCATCGCCGCCGAGGGCGACCCGACCGTTCCGCCGAACACT
Organism: Nitrospirota bacterium; assembly: GCA_003235715.1. Lineage (GTDB taxonomy): Bacteria > Nitrospirota > Thermodesulfovibrionia > SZUA-242 > SZUA-242 > SZUA-242. Next base: position 4,784 of record QJVM01000162.1, on the reverse strand, counting down.
GATAATGGTTGTTCCATGAAACATGAAACTCTCCTTTTCCAGAGAGAATTAATCCCCTTCTGAAGCCCGGGGGTGGGCTCTGTCATACACGTCCATAAGGTGAGCCACATCAAGATGGGTGTAGCGTTGGGTCGTGGACAGGGAAGCGTGACCCAACAGTTCCTGAATGGACCGGAGGTCCGCGCCTGATTGAAGCAGGTGGGACGCAAAGCTGTGTCGAAGGGCATGGGGCTTCAGGTTCCTGGCCAGAAGCGCCCGTTCCCCGTATTTGACCACGATGCGACGGATACCCCGGTCACTCAGCCTGGAACCCCGACTGTTCAGGAAGAGGGCCGAAGTCCCATCCCCGAATCGGGTCCGCTGTGCCAGATATTCGGAGAGACAGTCGCGGCACCGGCCTCCTACCGGGACCACGCGCTCCTTCCTCCCCTTCCCGCGAACGCGCACGATCTGCTCCTCCAATCGAAGGTCCTGGAGATCCAATCCCGCCATCTCGCTCACGCGCAGTCCGGAGGAATAAAAGAGTTCGAGCATCGCGCGGTCCCGAAGGACCGGGAAACCCGTCCCCTGCCCGGGCGCTTCCATCAGGGAGAACATTTCGTCCACAGACAGGGTTTTGGGAAGAGGCTGGGGCAATTTCGGCGAAGAGGTAAGCCTGGCCGGATTCTTCTCGACCATCCCCTCGCGATGCAGGAATGAATAGAACGAACGCACGGACGAGAGCTTGCGAGCGATGGTCGTCTTTTGAAGATTCTGGCGGCCAAGACTGGCAAGATAGCCACGAATGTCCAGGGCATCGCAGGTCTCAGGCGGCTTGTCAACGGTCTTGAGGAATTCCTCGAGATCCGACATGTACGCCCGAAGGGTATGGTGCGAGACATTCCTCTCCGACTTGAGATACTTGAGGAAAAGGGCGTAAGGGTCCTTGCGAAGCATGGGGTATTCTATCGCCTCAGGGCACGCATCACAATCCGGAAATTGTCGTCGATCACGCCGGTCCCCGGTCGTCGGTCTCGAGGCCAGCGAGAAATGTTCGCCAGGCCTCCAGGGCCCTCGCGGAAATGGCTTCGTATCGGAGTCTCCGGTTCCGGATTTTTGACCTGAGAGCCGGCAGAAGACCGAAATTGATGTTCGACGGCTGGAACGAGGACGGTGATGACCGCGTCACGTGGTCCGCAAGCCCGCCGTGAGCCGTTTCCGCTGGCGGAACCACCGGTGGCTTTCCGGAAATGAGTCGTGCCGCGTTCACGCCCGCAAGCCAACCCATGGCCGTGGATTCAACATATCCTTCAACTCCTGAAATCTGTCCGGCCAGGATTACGTTAGGTTTGGCAATAAGCCTGAGGAAGGGGTCCGCCACGGCCGGAGTACAGAGATACGTGTTGCGATGAAGGCTCCCATATCTCAGAAACGCCGCGTCCTCCAGGCCAGGGATCAGCCTGAAAACACGGGTTTGTTCCGGCCATTTAAGCTTGGTCTGGAACCCCACCATATTGTAGGCCGTGCCATGTCGGTTCTCCATGCGCAGTTGAACGACCGCGTAAGGCTGCTCACCGGTTTCCGGGATGACAAGACCAACGGGTTTCATCGGCCCGAATCGCAGAGTATCCGCGCCGCGCTCGGCCAGCGTTTCGATCGGCATACACCCTTCGAAGACCCTCTCCTTCTCAAAGGCGTGAGCCGGCATCTTTTCCGCGGCCAGAAGTTCCTGTAGAAAACGCTCATATTCGGCCTGCGTGAGGGGGCAGTTGACATAATCGTCCCCTCCCTTCCCGTACCGCGAGGCCGAGAAGGTCCTCTCCCAATGAATGCTTTCGGCCTCCACGATGGGGGCAATGGCATCGTAGAAATACAAATGTTCCGAGCCTGTCAGCGCATGAAGCTCTGACGCCATGGCCTCGGAGGTCAGGGGGCCCGTTGCCAGGATCATCATTTCCTCCCCAAGGGAAGAAACTTCCTCCCTCATAATCTCTACAAGGGGATGGTTCTCGAGACGGGCTGTAATATGCTTGGAAAAAAGGTCGCGGTCCACGGCGAGGGCACCGCCTGCCGGCACACGGGTCCTGTCTGCCGCTTCCATGATGAGTGATCGGCCCAGCCGCAGTTCTTCCTTCAGCAGACCCACGGCGTTCTGCAATCCTTCAGCCCGTAACGAGTTGGAACAGACCAGTTCCGCAAACCCTCCGGTCTCATGGGCGGGAGTCCGGCGGCCGGGTCTCATCTCATAGAGCCTTACCTGGAAGCCACGTTCAGCCGCCTGCCAGGCCGCCTCCGACCCGGCCAACCCCCCCCCGATGACATGAATGGTCTCAGACATATTCCGATCTAACCTCGGTCTTGCGGACGGCCCGGGACGCAACAGGGCACGGGTGTTAGACCACCCGTGCCCTGTTCAAAAAACCGGAACCGTGAGATCTTGATTGCCGTCCGTCAGGCTGCCCGACCCTTAAGAAACGCAGGAATGCCGTTTGCCTCCCGCGGCCCTACGGTAATCTTCCATCCCGGAAGCTTGTCCTCCAGGGCACCGCTCAGAATGGCCACCTGCCCCGGAATGATCAACTCCTTTTTGCTCACCTTGTCAAAGCCTTCGCCCTCGGTAATGTACTGTGCGATCTTGTTCGCCGTAAACTTTCCCGCCGCCCAGGCCGTGAGTACGGACAACCCTTCGCAGTCCATAACCGCCAGGCGGGCCGGAACCTTGGAGTTCTCGACCTCACCCGCCACGATGAAATAGGTCAGGGAGAAGTTTGTCGTGATCATGAGCGGAGAATCCGGCGTGGGGTCCGCGATCTCGTACACCTTCTGAGGCACCTGCATCGGCACCTGCGGATCGGTGTACAGGTTTTGTCTGAGCGTAAAGAGCGCAAGGTTCTTCCAGCGTTCAGCCTGGCTGATCAGAATGATGGAAGAGTACTTTGCTACGGCCACTGCAGCCACCGTGGCCTCGAGCATACTGTCCTCACGAATACAGTTCGTCATAATCGGGAAACCGACAGCCTTGTCGCCCTTCTTGATCGCCGAACGCCGCACCTGGGTGTTCTGCTCGATAATCTCCCGGGCTGTCTTGGCCCCGCCGTCCATAACCAGGTCGTTCACTCCCGCGGCCTTCGCCTTAGCGGTCAGGTCCGTGACCTCATCGAGTCCCTGGCCCCGGACTGCGAGGATGAGTCCATTTTCCTTCGCCAGCGCCGCCATGGCCTCCATGTTCTCCGCGGTGGCCCCGTAAAGAAGAGGTTTGCGGGCAGCCACAGCCTGAACCGCCGCCTTCGCCGCCGAAGCGTCCGTGCAGTTCAATACGAGACCCGCATCCGGAGCCGTGTCTGCGGCAAGCTTGACGGCCGCGGCGTAACGAGCCGCGTCGCCGGAGGCGAATTCAATGGAGATCGCCTCTACGCGTAACTTCTGCCCGACCCGGTCAATTTCGGACTCAGCGACCTCGCGGGCGCGCGTCAAGACAATATCGTCGCCAGCGGAATCCGGAACATTCAAGGCAAAAACGCACGGGTTCACGAATCTCTTTTCGTGACGGAAAAGAACGTTCTCCTCTCCCATTTTGGTGGCCTTTTCCCCCACCCCCAGTTTCATGCCCCGAATGGGCGGAGCCGAAGCCTCGCCGAGGGTCGCCTTGGCTTCTTCTGAGACATCCGGGCATGCCGAGATATCAGCCTGACGCTGGGCGAGTTTCATCGCAAAGGCCAGACATGTGGGGAAACCACATTTCTTGCAGTTCGTCTTGGGAAGAAGCTTGAAAATTTCTACACCGGTCATCGCCATATCCGTATCCTCCTACACAAGTTCCGCAACGGTTTTCCGGACAGCGTCCACGGCCCGGGGGTGGCGCATGATCAACAGGTTAGCGCCCGCCAGGATGAGGGCCGTCGCCGTGAGCGACTCCCATGCGACACCCCGTTCCGTGAGGCTACCCCACTCCGGAACGTCGGCCTCGGGAGCCGTAACTTCCTTGATCTTCCAGACATACATCCCCACGTCCCCGGCTATGGGCGGCTGCATCGTGGCATCATTCTGGGCCAGAGCGGCGAGCCGGATCCGTTCCATCACCGAGTAAGTGTACTCGAGGCCGTACCCCAGGGCCGAACACATGGGGTCCGTCAGCACGCGGTCCGCATTGAATCCCATCTGGGTGATCAAGATGTTCAGCTGCTTCGCCAGGTTGATATCCAGTTCGCTCATGGCAATCAGCTTGTGGTTATGGGCCAAAGCAGCGGCCACGATGGTCTTGTAATTGGCCTCCTGGGCCTTCCCGATGACACAGTTCTTGCCTGAGGCCGCCTCGGCCACAGCCACCAGTACCTGGGCATCCTTCTCCGCATGGTTCGAACCCAGAATAACGAGTGGGACCTGTATGGCTTCCAGTACGGCTTTCACCGTGGCCACGGCATCGGCCGCGCTCCGGTTCTCCCGATCCGGGTGGGTCCCGACCAGTCTGAGCGCCACGGCTTCTGCGCCCAGTTCATCCTGACAGTACTTGGCCCATTTGGCCGGATCATCGGATACGGCCGCATAAGGCGTGCGAACCTCCTCCGGCCAGTCCGCCGGGGGAACATCCTGAATCTCGATGGCCACCAGCGGCTTTGCCGAGACAGGCCCCTCAAAGGCATGAAACGGCAGAACCTTGCCGCCACCCACAGCCACCGCCTTGTCCCCGGTGCCGAGAGCCATTTCGTGAACCTTTCCGGGGAAACTCTCCTTCGGTATGGTGTAAGCCATAGATATCCTCCTTACATCTCCAGATAGGAATGTGCGTACAGGGTCCTGTTGAAAAT
>QJVM01000095.1 GCA_003235715.1 Nitrospirota bacterium | reverse complement strand
TCTTCGGCACGATGACGGAGGAGGTTACGGATTTCGCAGGAGACACGCTCACCCATATCGGCGAGATGGTCATTTCGAAGCCCCTGATCGTGGGAGGCCTCGTCATCTGGCCCACGTTCATCCCCTCGGCGGATGACTGTGCCACGGATGGAGACAGCAGTGTCTACGCGGTCTACTACAAGACGGGGACCGCCTTCGGCAAGTTCACTTTCCAGGAACAGAAGGATGCCGGGGGGGATGCCACCACGGTCGTGGCCCGGGTGAAGAGCCTCGGGAAAGGCATGCCCTCCAGCGTCAGTGCCCAGATCACGTCCAAGGGACATGCCAAGGGCTATGCCCAGTCTTCCACCGGTGCTATCATCGAGATCGAAAGCAATACCCCGCTCTCGCTGAAGAGCAATGTTATCGGATGGAGAGGAGAGGAGATCCCCTGATGAAGCGTTCTGCGCTAACCCTGGCGCTCGGTCTGTTAGTGATGGCAGGCTGCGGCGGCGACAAGCCTGAAGATCCGGTTACCGAGTCCCCCCGGCCGGGCGTGGTGAACACCACGGCGAGTGCTCCAGCCCAGGCCTCTCCCGATTCCGGGGATATCCTGAATGCGGCCCGGATTCTCCCGGAACAGCCGACCTGCAGGAGCGAACTTTCTCTCGAGGCCGACCCGACCCTGCTTGAGGGAAGCCAGATTCGTTGGTTCATCAACGGCCTGGAGGTCCCGGGAGTCGACGGGCAGACCTTTACCTCGCTGGACCTGAAGAAGGGAGATTTGGTACGGGCCGTGCTGACCAAGGATGGAGAAGAAACCTATACCGAGGACGTTACGATCAGGAACAGCCCGCCGGTTGTGGTCAGCGCCCGCCTTGAGCCCCGACAGCCCACAGGCGTCGACCGGGTCTACGCCGAGGTGGTCGGCCGCGATCTCGACGGGGACACGGTGGCGTACCGATACCGCTGGAACGTCAACGGCGAAGCCCGGGACAATGCCGACTACATCGAGGGAGGGATGAAACGGGGAGACCTGATAGAGGTCGAGATTGTCCCCGTCGACGGGACGGACGACGGCCCCCCGGTTGTTCTGGAGACTACGGTGGTCAATACTCTGCCCGCGGTGAGCGATGGTACGGCGGAATTTGACGGGGCGACCTATCGCTACATCATGTCCGCCCGGGACCCGGACGGCGATGCGCTTCAGTATGCGCTGATTTCGGGGCCGGAAGGGATGGAGGTGAACCCCTCCGATGGCACGGTCACCTGGTCTGTGCCGCAGGAGGAAGTCGGAACGCGCCGCGTTGAAGTGGACGTGAGTGACGGGAATGGTGGCCGGGTCCGGTACGCATGGGATGTGGCCATCCAATGGGACGAAAACAAGTAAGAGATTTTGTTGAAGCATACCCCGGGGTCGCGCGACTCCCGGGGTTTTTTATTTATGGAAACCCGTTTTTCCTTGAACCCGGAGAACGGGACGTTTCCCATGCATCTGAAATGAGAAGCTGCTGTTTCCCGCACCTTCAGGTTCCGGACCGGCCCTCCTTCTGATAAGGTGCAAAGGCATCGGGAGCGGACCACCGCAGATCAACCAAGCGAAGGAACGGACGATATTGGGCCCGACGACTCGGGCGTCCTGTTCCGGTCGGCAATCAGGGGAGCAGACCTCCAACTCTCTTTTCTGAGAAGGGTTTTCAGGGCCGCCGGTCACTTGCCCCTGCCATGCGCTTCTGCCCCGGGGTAGACTTTTCCCAAGGTCGTTTCGTTATCTTTCTTTATGCCTTCGAAAAGGAAGCCGCCGAAAAAACCGGATCGCGGGCTCCTGGCCGGCCTGCGGCGCTACGGGTACCGTGCCGTGGCCGGATTCGCCATCCTTGCCGGACTGTATTCAGGATTCGTGGCGGCCGAGCTGTACTCCGAAGCCCGGGAACTTCTGGACCGGACTTCGGTGCGGATCTATTCCGCACCCCTTGAACTCCGGGAGGGAGACTGGCTGGACCCGGTCCGGCTGCGGGACCATCTGGGGGCGCTTGGCTATACGGAGGTAGGTCGGGTTCGAAGGCCCGGCCAGTTCAGCCGGTCGGGCCGGATGTGGGTGATTCACCTGCGCGAACACGAAACCCCGGCGGGCGCCACTCCGGAGATGGTTGTGGAAATGGACCTCCACGATGGCCGGATCGAGGGGCTCGTCGTGGAGGGGCGGAAGGCGTTCAGTGTATCTGTGGGTTCGGTCCTTCTCAGCACGTTCTCCCGGCATGACCGTGCCCTAAGGATCCCGCTTGCCCGCGAGGCGATTCCCGAGACCGTCGTGCAGGCCTTTGTGGCTGCCGAGGACAGCACCTTCTTCTCGCACCACGGGCTATCGCCCCGTTCGATATTGAGAGCCTTGTGGGTCAACGTGACCGAAGGCGGGTACCGACAGGGGGGAAGCACCATCACCCAGCAGCTCGCGAAAAACATATTCCTCTCCCGGGAAAAGACGTTGGCTCGCAAACTCAAGGAAGCCCTGATTGCCCTGTATCTGGATGCCCGATTCTCAAAGGACGAAATTTTGACCCTGTACCTGAACGAGGTGTACCTGGGACAGGCCGGTGCTTCGGCTGTGCTGGGTGTGGGGGCAGCCACCCGTCATTATTTCGGGTCCGGTATTGCGGCTGCGAGCCTGGAACAGGCGGCCCTGTTATCCGCCGTGGCCAAGGGGCCCAGTTACTACAACCCCTTCCGGCACCCGGAGAGGGCCAGGGAAAGGCGGAACTACGTCCTGGACCGCATGGCAGACACGGGCTTTATCGAGGTGGAAACGGCGGACCAGGCCAAGGAAAGACCTCTGGGACTCTCGGAAGGCTCCGGTGACGCACCCATGGCGGGCTATTTCCTGGACCATGCGGTGGCGCGACTGGAGAAGGAAGACCGTGAAGCGAAACGACTCATCCACTCCCGCCTCCTGTTTTCCTCCCTGGACCCGGGGCTTCAGATGGCGGCCGAGAGGGCTGTGAGGAAAGGACTTCTTCGCGTGAGAAAACAAAGGCATGACGAGGATATCCAGGCGGCGCTAGTGGCGATAAGACCCCGAAGCGGTGACGTGGTGGCCATGGTGGGGGGCGAGGATTTTCTCCGGGCCCCGTACAACAGGGCGACCGAGGCCCTTCGTCAGGCCGGGTCCACCTTTAAACCCTTTGTCTACGCCTCGGCCTTTGAGAGCATCCCCGGGTTCAACGAGCTTACCCCGCTTGAGGATGTCCCCGTGGAAATCCCGGATGGAAAGGGCGGCGTCTGGAGTCCCCGAAATTTCCCCGAGGGGTACAGAGGAACCCTTCCGGCGCGGGATGCCCTTTCATTTTCCGTGAACGTTCCGACCGTTGTCCTGGGCATGACCGTGGGTCTGGACCGTGTTGTGAGGACGGCTGAACGTCTGGGATGGAGGAAAACGCTGCAGCCGCTCCCCTCCCTTCCCCTGGGGGCAGCGGAGGTTACCCCGTACGACCTGGCCCTTTCCTTTCTTCCCTGGACCAACGGCGGGATGCGCGTGGCTCCCCGGCTTTTCACCCACCGGGTTGAAGACCGGGGTCCCGCGGTGCCCCTCGGCCTTGAAAGGCCAGTTCGGGTTGTGGACGAATCGGTCTCGTACCAGGTGACCCATATGCTTCAGGATGCGGTGGCCCGGGGCACGGGGAAGGCTGCGGGCAACTATGGCATTGCCTCGGAAATAGCGGGCAAGACCGGAACGACCAGTGACCTGCGGGATGCCTGGTTCATCGGGTACACGCCGGAACTTCTGGCCGTGGTCTGGATGGGCCGGGACAGCGGAAAACCCCTGGGCTGGACCGGAGGGGGTGCGGCCCTGCCGGTATGGGCGGAATTTATGGCCCGGGCTCCTGCGTCACGGGCCGAGACCCGGTTTCCGGTTCCCGAATCCGTCCGCTTCGTGTCGGTGTGTGCTGTAACAGGCGACGAGGCGGCTCTCTGGTGTCCGTCCGAAAGGGTGCCCCTGAAGAGGGGAACCGTAATGAAGACCTGTTCCAAACACACGAGTCCCGTGGATTCCATCCGGAGGCTCTGGCGCCGGCTGAGCGAGACCGAAATCTTCCTGGAAAGGCCAAGGCAAGACTAGAGGCGGGCCGGTCCGCTTGAAATCGTAACACCGGGACTGACATTTCCGCTCCAGGGGTCTCCCTGCGGGTGCCGAGGGTTTCAAATTCTGAGACTGTTCTCTCCGACCGGTGTTTTCCGCGGATCGTCCAACCGGAAAACAGAACCGCCGATATTGAAGCAGCAGCAGGGGAAACCATCGTTCAGGTGCCGCGGCCGGGTTGCCTCCCCTGGTTCGCCTGTATTGCCGCGGGGCGCGTTCAATCATGACCATCGGCTCCCGTTCAGCGGGAGATTCGGGCGTCCGTTCCGGTTTGACTCGGTTTGTCGCAGTGGCTTAAAATGCTGGACTTTTCTCAGGATGGAGGTCTTATGAACAGCCAGGTAACGGATATCTCGGCCACCAAGAAGCGACTTACGATCCATGTGCCGCGGGAGGTGGTCTCCAGTGAGGTGAATGCGGCCTTCAGCGAGGTGAACCGGACCGTAAAGGTCCCTGGTTTCCGACCGGGAAAGGTTCCCCGCAGTGTTCTGGAAAAGCGGTTCGGCAAGGAGGTTCGTGCTCAGGTCCTTGAAAAGCTTTTCCCCGAAGCCTACGGCAAGGCACTCAGGGAAAACGACCTTCATCCGGTTACCACACCGGTGTTCGAGTCTGCCCTCAACCTTGACCCGGAACAACCTCTCGATGTGACCATGACCGTGGAGGTGCGGCCCACGATACCGGATTTGAAATACGAGGAACTCGAGATCGAGGACGTTGCGAAGGAGCCGACCGACGAAGAGGTGACCCGGGCCCTTGAGGCCATCCGCCGCGAGCGCGGGACCCTTGAACCTGCGGAAACGGCCGAGCCGGACTCACGGGTTGTTGTGGATTATGAGGCCTTCGAGGGAGAGGAAATACTTGCGGATGTATCGGACACGGACTTCGAGTTTGATCTGGACGCGGACCATCTGCCCGAAGGGTTTTCCAGGGAGACGCAGGGCCGGCGCGCCGGTGACCGTTACGAAGTGACGGTCACCTATCCGGCGGACCATCCGGGGGAGAAGGTGGCCGGAAAGAGCGTGACCTTCAAGGTCCATCTCAAGGAGGTGAAGCGGCGGGTCCTTCCCGAATTGAACGATGTCCTGGCCAAAGAGGCGGGGTTCGAGAACCTCGAAGGTCTTAAGACGGGCGTGACCAAGAACGTTCGGCGCATGAAGGAACGCCGGGCCTTCGAGATTCAAAGAGGCCTGGCCTCCGAGAAGATTCTCGCAACTCATGATTTTGAACTTCCGGAAAGCCTCCTTGAACACGAGCTGACCCTGTGCGTTCAGGAGGCCCGGCAGAAAAGGGCTGAGGATCTGTCCGGAAAGTCGGAGGACGAAATTCGCGAAATGGTCCGTCCCGAGGCGGTACGCAACGTGAAGGGCCGGATGCTCATGGACCTGATCGGCGAGAAGGAGGGGGTGACGGTCACCGAGGAGGACATGCGGCGGAAGCTGGCCGAGGTGGCGGCCTATTCCGGGATGCATCCGGAGGCTCTGTTACAATACTATGGCCAGAACAAGGAGGCTCTGGATCAGCTCCGGCAGAACGTGTATGAAAGCAAGACTTTCGAGCGGATCATTTCGAAGGCCAAATTCGTGAAGAAGGAAGGACAGGAATAATCGCCATGAATCTTATCCCGATTGTTGTTGAGCAGACCGGCCGGGGAGAGCGGGCCTACGATATTTATTCAAGACTGCTGAAGGACCGCATCATTTTTCTCGGGACGCCCATTGACGATGTCGTGGCCAACACGGTCATTGCCCAATTGCTTTTTCTTCAGACGGAAGACCCGGACAAGGATATTAACGTCTACATCAATTCGCCGGGCGGGCTGGTTTCTGCGGGACTGGCCATCTACGACACCATGCAGTACGTGAAGCCCAACATCGCCACCTATTGCATCGGTCAGGCGGCCAGTATGGGCGCGCTCCTTCTGGCGGCCGGAACTTCCGGAAAGCGGTTTTCGCTTCCCCACTCCCGGATCATGATTCACCAGCCCATTGGAGGGTTTCACGGGCAGGCCACCGATGTGGAGATTCAGGCCAAGGAGATTCTGAAGCTCAAGGACCTGCTTTCGAACATCCTGGCGAAACACACAGGCCAGCCTTTTGCCACCATTCGTGAGGATACGGAGCGGGACAAGTTCTTCAGCGGCGAGGAGGCCAAGGCCTACGGACTTGTGGACGAGGTCGTGACCACGTTGAAGAAGTAGAACCCCTGTCTTCCCCTCAGGGCGTTTCCGGCCTGCCCTTTTGGGGAAGGGGTTTGGTATATTGAGGCAAAGCCGGGCCACGGTTTCAGAGGATAGGTTATGGCAAAGAAATCAGACAGCAAACTCAAGTGTTCCTTTTGCGGGAAGGGCCAGGACGAGGTCAAGAAACTCATCGCCGGTCCGGCCGTCTATATCTGCGACGAGTGCGTGGATCTGTGCAACGAGATCATCTCGGAGGAACTGGAAGCGCCCGGAACGACCTCCATGGGGGCCACGGTGCCCACCCCCCGCGAGATCAAAAAGCTTCTCGATGACCATGTGGTCGGGCAGGACCAGTCCAAGAAGATTCTTTCCGTCGCCGTCTATAACCACTACAAACGGATTCTTGAACGCGAACCCGGAGATGTGGAGATCCAGAAGAGCAATATTCTCCTCATCGGGCCTACGGGAACGGGCAAGACGCTTCTGGCGCAGACCCTGGCCAAGATCCTGGATGTTCCCTTTGCCATTGCCGACGCCACGACCCTGACCGAGGCCGGTTACGTAGGCGAGGACGTGGAGAA